>NZ_DALZDK010000009.1:1691-41969 GCF_031978665.1 Niallia sp.
AGATAATTCACTACATAATTTTTCATATTTATTTAATAACAAATCTAATTTTGTACTTAAGTCAACAACTTTTGGGTGTGAAAAAGAAGTGGTGTTTGCCAAATAGATCATCATTTCACGATGTTTTTCAATGTCATTTAATAGTTTTCTATCACTCATTTGTTTCACCCTCTATATGTTTTTTGATTTTTCTCCATTATTATAAAGCCTCAGTAAAACTCAACTATTGCTTGTCTTGATTTTAGCATATTATTACTTTTTTTATAACCAATTCTAAAAATTTTAAACATTATGTGGGATTATTTGTTAAAATAAGAATGAGTATCCTAAAAAAGATAGTTGTGCATAATAGGGAAAATTTTCACTTCATGTGAAAATAATATTTTTGGGCTGTTTTCTAAAAGATTGTTGTTTTCTCCATAAAAATTATTAAAAAGAATATTGAGCAACTTGAATACACTAGACTCATGTGAGGATTAGCAAAATAGAAGAAACCTTTAGGAGGATGAATCTCAATGCTTGCCTAACAGTAGGCAAGTGTATTAGGGATGTGTTTTAAAGCACAAGCTTTACGAAAAAGCCTATTTTTTATACATAATAAAAATATTTTAAAAAAATGAAACCTTTCCTGCTGTCGATTCGTAAATCGATTAGCCGCACTAGAGCGGAGGTAAATAGATGGAAGCAATCGTAAAAAAAAGGATCCAACAAGTATTAAAAGGGGACAAAAATGCATTTGGTGACATAATTGAGCTATATAAAGATAAAGTGTTTCAAATTTGTTATCGGATGTTAGGGAATAGGCATGAAGCAGAGGATATAGCACAAGAAGCTTTTATTCGTGCATATGTTAATATCCATCGATATAATATGGAATATAAGTTTTCGACGTGGCTATATCGAATTGCAACAAACCTATGTATTGACCGTATTAGAAAAAGAAAGCCGGATTATTATCTTGATGCGGAAGTTCCAGGTACAGACGGCCTAAATATGTATTCACAGATTCCGTCAGATGGCAGATTGCCGGAGGAAGATGTGGAAGGTATGGAGCTACAAGCAATGATACAACAGGAAATCTCAAAGCTTCCTGAAAAGTATCGAGCAGTCATTGTTTTAAAATATATCGAAGAGCTTTCTTTAAATGAGATAAGTGAAATTCTGGAGCTTCCTTTAGGAACAGTTAAGACACGCATCCACAGGGGAAGAGAAGCCTTGAGAAAACAATTACGGTATGTCTGATAAAGAAGGTGAAATTAATATGACTTGTTCAACAAAGATTATATCCTATATGCATCAATATCTTGATGAAGAAATAGAAGAAGAGCATTTAAAAGAATTAAAGGAGCATTTAGATCAGTGTGAGGATTGTGCAAAGCATTTTCATGAACTTAAGAAAACTATCGCACTGGTCCAAAGTACGTCTCATATTCAAGCGCCAATGAACTTTACGGAGAGTATACTGGCCAGATTGCCAGAAGAGCCAAAGCAAGTAAGGGTGAAACGATGGCTACGGCACCATCCTATGCTTGCTGCTGCATCTCTATTTCTGATTTTAATGATATCAAGCTTAATGTCGGCCTGGAATGAAGATCACCAATTTTCTGTTTCAAAGCAACCAAATATAATAGTAGAAAATAATACAGCTATTGTACCCGAAGGAGAAACAATAAAAGGTGATATTATCGTCCGAAATGGCGATATTAAAATAGAGGGACAAGTTGAAGGAAATGTAACAGTCATTAATGGTAAGAAGTATATGGCTTCTGCCAGCCAAGTGACTGGAGAAATAAAAGAAGTGGACGAAGTATTTGAATGGCTATGGTACCATATAAAGAATACCGCAACCGATTTTATGGGGTTATTTAGCAAAGATAACAACAAAGAAAAAAATGGCCTCCCTGCAATTTAATGATTGCAGGGTTCTTTTTCATTTTAGATGAGTCTA
Organism: Niallia sp.; assembly: GCF_031978665.1. Taxonomy (NCBI): domain Bacteria; kingdom Bacillati; phylum Bacillota; class Bacilli; order Caryophanales; family Bacillaceae; genus Niallia; species Niallia sp. The sequence goes on from NZ_DALZDK010000009.1 coordinate 3,640, forward strand.
GGACTAATTCCATGCTAACGAGCAGAAGCTAAACTGAATGCCGGTTTCCTATAATTAAGTCCATTTATCTTTTAGGTGAAAATAGGTCTAATTACATTGTAGACACATATACTAATCATATGGACAATCTAACAGTTTCGATACACTGTGTGCTTTTCTTTGTATTAATATGAATTGTGTTATAATATGATAATTGTAGGTTTTTTCAACCCACTATGTTATCTATATAGGGGTAAAATTGAGTTCATTTCTATGTAGTAGCAGTAACTTTTGAAATATATATACTTTGGAGGAAGGAAAATGTCGTTTGCAGATTTCCCTTTTTTAAAATATTTAGCGAATACAGTAGACATTATCCTTGTTTGGTATGTCATTTATAAAATTATCACGATTATCCGCGGGACAAAAGCTGTCCAATTGTTGAATGGGATATTTGTTATTCTAATCATAAAAATGTTAAGTGACTATTTCCAATTACAAACATTAGGCTGGATGATGCAGCAGGTAATCCAATGGGGTGCATTAGCGCTTATTATCATTTTTCAGGGAGAATTAAGAAGAGCTCTAGAGCAGCTAGGTCGTGGGAAATTTTTCTCAAGGTCTGTTGTTCAGGAACATGAATTACAACAGCAATTAGTGGAATCCATTGTAAAAGCTGTAGATTATATGGCTAAACGACGAATTGGAGCATTAATCACCATTGAAAGAGAAACAGGAATGAGTGATTACATAGAGACAGGTATTGCGCTTGACTCAAAGATATCCTCAGAGCTATTAATCAATATCTTTATTCCGAATACTCCACTGCATGATGGAGCTGTAATTATACAAAAAACAAATATTGCCGCAGCTGCGTGTTACCTTCCTCTATCGGAAAGTCCTTTTATATCAAAAGAGCTTGGAACTAGACATAGAGCTGCACTGGGCATTAGTGAAGTAACGGATAGTTTGACCGTTGTTGTTTCAGAGGAAACGGGTGCTATCTCGATAACCAAAAACGGTGATTTGCATAGAGAATTGAAACTAGATGCTTTTAGAGAAATGTTATCTAGTGCTTTGATAACACCTTCTACCAAACAAACCACTTCAAGTAAGTGGAGCTGGAAGGGGAAGAAAAATGAATAAACTGTTTAATATTGTGATAGGTAAAAATTGGTTTACAAAAGTATTATCGTTGGCTTTTGCCCTTTTACTTTTTTCCTATGCATATGATCCCAACGAAAGTACAACAGACGTTAACGTTCCTGGTGATTCAGAAACAGCCATTTTAGAGGATATTCCAGTAACAGCTTATTACGATACGGAAAATGTTGTCGTAACAGGTATACCCAAAACAGTAACTGTAACATTAAGGGGACCAACTGTTCATATACAACAAGCAAAACTGAAAAAAGACTTTGAAGTATATGTTAATTTAGCAAATGCAGAACTAGGCAGTAAAACTGTGCCACTGTTAATAAAGGATTTATCCGATAAAATTAAAGCTACAATTGATCCTGAGACAATAAAGGTTTCGGTAAAAGAAAAGGTAACAAAAGAATTTACAGTGGAAGCGGAATACAGTAGTAATTCAATTGAGAAGGGGTATGCAGCTGGAACACCGAAAGTTGAGCCTAAAACCGTTAAGGTAACAGGTGCAAAAGAAGAAATTGAAAAAGTCGCCTATGTTAAAGCAAATGTAAATCTTGATGAAAATACAAATGAGGAAGTTAGTCAGCAGGCAAAGGTTTCTGTGTTGGATAGCAGTTTAAATAAATTAAATGTGCAAGTGGAACCAGAAACAGTAGAAGTGAATATTCCTGTTAAAAGAACGAGTAAAACAGTACCAATAAATATTGTGGAGCAAGGTACGCCACCAGCAAATATAACGATTGATTCGATTACTTTAGATAAAAAGGAAGCAACCGTTAGCGGACCAGAAGATGTGTTGAAAGAAGTGGAGAGCACAAGGGTTGAGGTTGATTTAAGTACAATTGAAAAAGATGAAGAATTAACGTTACCAGTTATCATATCCAATGGTGTAACGGCTGTTGATCCAGAACTTGTTACGGTAAAAGTAAAAGTAACCGTAGAGAAAGAAGAACAGGAACAGCAAGAGGAAGAGGATGAACAGGAACAAGAGGATCAGAATTCAGAGGAAGCTACAGCAACGGAAAATATAGAAACTAAAACGTTAAGCAGTGTACCAATTGGTATTCAAGGATTGAATAGTAGTTTGGAAGCAACCATTGATAATCCAAGTAGTAGTAGTACAAGTCTTCAAATTTCTGGAGAGCAAAACAGGATAAGGGAATTAAGTGCCTCAGACTTTAAACTCTATATAGACTTAACAGGAATGGATGATGGGGAGCACGAAGTTGCGATTAAAGTAGATGGACCTGAAGATATAGAGTGGGAACTTGCTATTGATACAGCAAGTGTGTCTATTACGAATAAAGAAGCTTAACATAAAACGTGATCTATACTAGTTAGAAGGAGCGATATAGAAATGGGTAAATATTTCGGTACGGACGGAGTACGAGGTGTCGCAAATAGTGAACTGACACCAGAAATAGCGTTTAAGCTAGGAAGATATGGTGGTTTCGTCCTAACAAAAGACCACGATAGACCAAAGGTATTAATCGGACGAGATACTCGTATTTCCGGACATATGCTGGAAGGAGCGCTTGTAGCAGGATTACTTTCCATTGGCGCAGAAGTAATGCGTTTAGGTGTTATTTCAACACCAGGTGTTTCCTATTTGACCAAGGCTTTAGGAGCACAGGCGGGAGTAATGATTTCTGCATCGCATAACCCGGTCGCAGATAATGGAATTAAATTTTTTGGACCAGATGGATTTAAGCTATCGGATGAGCAAGAGTTAGAAATAGAAGCACTAATCGATAAAGAAGAAGATACTTTACCTAGACCAACTGGTGCTGACCTTGGTCAGGTAGATGATTATTTCGAAGGTGGCCAGAAGTATCTGCAATTCCTAAAACAAACAGTTGATGAAGAATTTGCAGGAATTCATATAGCGCTAGATTGTGCACATGGTGCAACTTCTTCCTTAGCAATGCATTTATTTGCAGATTTAGATGCAGATATTTCTACAATGGGTGCTTCGCCAAATGGCTTAAATATTAATGATGGGGTAGGTTCAACTCATCCAGAAGCACTTGCCAAATTTGTTTTGGATAAAGAAGCAGATGTCGGATTAGCATTTGATGGCGATGGTGATCGTCTGATTGCTATTGATGAAAATGGTGATATAGTAGATGGCGATCAAATTATGTATATTTGTGCAAAATATTTAAAAGAGACAGGAAGACTAAAGAACAATACAGTAGTATCTACTGTAATGAGTAATTTAGGTTTCTATAAAGCGCTAGAACAGCACCAGATTACTAGCATTCCAACTGCTGTCGGAGATCGTTATGTTGTAGAAGAAATGCGTAATAACGGCTACAACCTTGGCGGTGAACAGTCAGGTCATATTATTTTCCTTGACTTCAACACAACAGGAGACGGCCTTTTAACTGGATTGCAATTGGTTAACATCATGAAAGTAACAAAGAAAAAATTATCAGAGCTTGCAGGAGAAATGAAAAAATTCCCGCAAAAATTGGTGAATATTAAAGTGACAGATAAATTCCATGTAACAGATAATGAGAAAGTGAAAGAAGTTATTGCAAAAGTGGAACAAGACATGAATGGCAACGGAAGAATTTTAGTTCGTCCTTCTGGAACAGAGCCACTTGTGCGTGTAATGGCTGAGGCTCCAACAGAGGAATTGTGTGAAGCCTATGTGAATGTTATTTCAGAAGTAGTAAAAGAGGAAATGGGTTTACCAGAAGAATAAGCTTATTAATAAAAGGAGCTTATACTAATATCTATGCAATTAGGAACGAATTTAGCACGATAGAATACATTATAAGGGTGAAGGACATTTCAGAAGGAATGTTTTCACCCTATTTTTTTTCTGCTTTCGTGTCGAGAATGTATCCTACCTCACTTAGAGAAATACAAAATTTACAGTTTTGTCATAGGATTGTATTTGACGGAAAGATTCTAGGTAGGGTATGATTATATTGCTTTTTGAAAAAGCAAACCTGTTAAAAGGAGGATAGGAGTGAAATAGGTATTGAAGCGCCTGGACTAGTGATGGACGACACGAAACTAGTTGACGAGGAGGAGGTTTATCGATTTTTCGGCGGATGCCTCCCGGTTGTATTAGCCAATCGTAAGTACTACTTTAAAACATTAAGGCAACTTAATGCACAAAGAGTAGGGCATGCTAATAACAAGAGCAATTCTTTTAAGTAGTATCATTTACATTGTTTCGTTTTTATAAGGGAATAAGACATGATTGAGAACTTTACAATGAAAAATAATACCACTAATAAAAAAATAATCAGAGGTAAGGGAGCAAGTTTGTTCCCTTAAATAGTGACTTCTTGCTCCCTTAGAACGGAGGAAAAGAAGTATGTGCGGAATTGTTGGTTATATTGGAAACCAGGATGCGAAAGAGATTTTATTAAAAGGTTTAGAAAAACTAGAATATAGAGGCTATGACTCAGCTGGTATTGCTTTAAGCAATGGAGAAGGAGTTCAAGTTTTTAAAGAAAAAGGACGAATTGCGGACCTTCGAAATATTGTGGACGAAGATGTATTTGCACCTGCAGGAATTGGTCATACACGCTGGGCAACACATGGTGTACCAAGCAGATTAAATGCTCACCCACATAAAAGTGCTTCAGAACGTTTCACTATTGTTCATAATGGAGTAATTGAAAACTACGACTTATTAAAAAGGGAATACCTTGCTGATGTTACTTTAAAAAGTGATACAGACACAGAAGTAGTTATTCAACTTATTGAACATTTTGTAGAAGCGGGAAGCGATGTAAAGGCAGCTTTTGTTCAAACATTAAAATTATTAAAAGGATCTTATGCTTTTGCTTTATTAGATGAGCAAAACAAAGACATGATATATGTAGCAAAAAATAAAAGCCCATTATTGATTGGCTTAGGTGAAAACTTCAACGTCATTGCTAGTGACGCCATGGCTATGCTTCAAGTAACAGATCAATATGTGGAGTTAGTTGATAAAGAAATTGTTATCGTGACGAAAGATGGGGTAACAATTGAGACTTTAGAGGGAGAAATTATTTCCCGGGAAGCATATACAGCTGAACTAGATGCTAGTGATATTGAAAAAGGCACATATCCTCATTATATGCTAAAAGAAATTGACGAACAGCCATTAGCTATTCGTAAAATCATTCAAGAATATCAAGATAAGGATGGAAAGCTAACGATTGATCCAGCGATCATCGATGCGGTGAATGCTGCAGATCGTCTATACATTGTTGCTGCTGGAACATCTTATCATGCAGGTCTTCTTGGAAAACAATTTATTGAGAAATTAGCAAAAATTCCAGTTGAGGTCCATGTAGCTAGTGAATTTGGCTATAATATGCCATTGCTTTCGGAAAAACCTTTGTTCATATTCATTACGCAAAGTGGGGAAACAGCAGACAGCCGTGCAGTACTTGTACAAGTGAAGGAAATGGGTTATCCAACTCTAACAATCACAAATGTACCAGGCTCCACACTGTCTCGTGAAGCTGACCACACCTTATTATTATATGCTGGTCCTGAAATTGCTGTAGCTTCCACAAAAGCATATACTTCGCAAATGGCTGTATTATCTATCCTTGCAGAAGTAATGGCGAAAAGCAAAGGCTTTGAAGTAGATCTTGATCTTATTCATGAATTAGGCATCATTGCTAATGCAATGGAAGTCATTTTTGAAGATAAGGAAGAACTAGAGGCGATTGCCAAGGAATATCTTGAAACATCAAGAAATGCTTTCTTTATCGGCCGTGGAATTGACTACTATGTTGGTTTAGAAGGTGCTTTAAAATTAAAAGAAATCTCTTACATCCAAGCAGAAGGTTTCGCAGGTGGAGAATTAAAGCACGGAACGATTGCTTTAATTGAAGATGGAACACCTATTATCGCATTAGCAACACAAGAAAGTGTTAACTTAAGCATACGCGGTAACGTAAAAGAGGTAGTCGCTCGCGGAGCAAATCCGTGCATCATTTCCATGAAAGGCTTAGAGATGGATGGCGACCGCTACATCGTACCAGCTGTGCACGACCTGTTAACACCCCTTATCTCTGTAGTACCATTACAATTAATAGCTTACTATGCAGCACTTCATAGAGGCTGTGACGTAGATAAACCACGTAACTTGGCTAAGAGTGTTACGGTGGAGTGATTTAGGTTGTAAAATAAATAAGTTTTTGTCTTCAAATAAAAGTTCCCTTTCTTAGATAAAATTAAGGGTTCTTAGATAAAAATTACATTCTAATTCCGAAGGTTTTCCGGCACTTTTCCCGGCAGACCTTCGGTTTTTTTTTCAAAAACGAAAAAAATCTTATCGCAGATAAATATCAGTTCACTCTCGTAATCAATGACAGTAATGTTATAGCAAAAAGAAGTTTTACCCAAGGCAAATAAACTGTAGCCTTGGTCAAATAAGTTGTTCCCTAAAACGAGTGAAAATCGGAGTATCTCCTCCAGTTTTCCTCGTTTTTTTGTGTCCAAAGGCAGAGGGAGAGCCAGAAAAAAGCATAAGAAAGGCAAGAATAAATGTCAGAGGAAATGCATGACAATGCCCGATAAATCAACGATTTCACAAAAGAAGGCGAGAAGAAAAGAGTGAAAAAAGGCAGGAGAAAAAGCAGGAAAAAACCTTGACCCTGAACTCATTTTATTCCTGTTCCTACGGAACAACTTATTTTCCTAAAAAATCATGATTCTGACAAAAAATAGGAGAGAAAAGGAGCGAGTTAGGGAAGAACTTATTTTCCTACAGAAATTGGGGAAATGGGAGAAAGGCAGGAATGACAAGGGTTTGGGAGAAGGGGGGAGTTACCGTTTATTTTTGACAACTACATAGAAGGCAGGGCTATTTTAATGTGAAAATCTAAGGTGAGTTTGAACTAAGTTGGGAAAGAGGGTAAAGGGAGGGAACAACAAAAGATTGGAATTTTGATGACATTCAATAGTTCTGTGCTATGCTAATTATATAAAGTCTTAACTTGGAGAGGTCTTATGGGGGAGCAAATTATTTATGACATGACTACACTTCAAGATACAATTGGCTCAATGAGCAAATTATTGGGTGTGGATGAACGACAAATTACGAAATACTGTGTAAGTCATAAAGATGATTATGATGTAGAGGGCTTTTTTAGTTTGTTAGGATTAAGTGAATATTCTCTGTTGGATTTTGAAATTTATATAACTTCATTGCATGTAACTACGGATAAGGATAATTGTTCATCAGTAAAGAAGTATGGACTTTTAAATTTGCAACAGGCTCTCATAAAAGATACGCCTTTAAGGGCTTATCTGGAGGGCTTTGGTGTTTTCATAGAAATTGATAAGAAGCAAATTAAATATCACGATAAGGTATTTGATATTAGCAAAGAATATAATGGCATAAATAAACCAGTTGATTGGATTATCTATAAATTGTACAGGGATTTCCAATTGAATTCATTTTTTTATTCCGACAACGTATTAAAATATGGTGGAGGTATAAGAAGAAGACCAGAATTCCTATACAATCTTGCAGATTTTTTAGGAGAACCGAATATCGAATATGACTGGATTAAGGGTACAAATTGTTATGTTATAAAGTACAAAACAGCAATATCACAATTGGCTGATTGGACCTTTGATATTGATAAGGATAAAATTGATTATTTGGATGAAACTGAAATTAATATACACAAGATAAAATGGTTTTTAAATCAATCATTAAGAAGAATTAATAACGAAATTTTTTACAACAGTATAGACGATTGTTATTCTTATTTAAAAAATGATGTCTTTGTACCAGTATCCGATATTCTAAGAGTTTATTCTGAAAACGAGTATTTGGAAGAATATCGAATCAGAGAATGAATTAGAGACCATCATATGAATTTGGCACTTTGCTCTGCTATGGTAGGAGTTTGTTGTATCAACATACCGAACCAAGCAATACTCTTACACGTTCAGTTTCATTATTGAAAAAGTGGGTGAAGAAATGAAAGCCGATGAAAAATTGATTATGGAAATTGAGGAGTTCGATGATGCCTTCCCAGACGGAGTTTTTGCAATTCCAAGAAATCCTAAAGACCCAAAAGTAAAAGTTAGGGCGTTATGGGATTATTGTAAAGAAAAAGGTGTTGACCCAGAGGATTTAAGTGAAGAAGAAATGGAACAATTTCTTGAATACTAAACTGATATTTTAAAAGGGAACAGGGAGTATTAGATTTCTCCCTGTTGTAGTTGTAAAGAAGTTATTGTATCCTTCAATTAACCTCTTGGTGGGTAAGGGTCATTTCCGTAACTATTTCTTTCTCTAATTTGTCCTGTTCTGTTATGAATGAACAGTTCAGATTGCTGGTTTTTTGCAATATCTCTTGCAAATGAAATTGCTTCACGTTGAGTATCAAATACTTTTGTTGCTCTTGAATTTCCTGCACCTTTTACTTGAAATCCACCACCAGAATGTGGGGTAACATGCTGATTTTTACCTATTTAAACATCACCTCATTATTTGATATGGTGAGGGAGGCGAACATAAGTCCTCTTTTATGAAAATGAATTTTGTTGTAATATAAACGTGGATGTATAAATCAATGGCTCTTATTTGTTCTGCCAAACAAATAAGGGCTTTTTTATTTTAGCTTTGTCTTTAACTCTCGTTCGAGCTTCTGCACTTCTCTTTTTACTTGCTTATCTACTTCTCTATTTAAATCTCTAATGGCTCTATTAACTTGAGATGTATTGATTCGTACTCGTACCATATAGTCACCTCCTAATACGTGTAATCTAATGCTTATTTTTTGCCTCCTCACAATATTGAATTATAGCACTATATTCCAATTGAATCAATATATAGTATATATACAATGACGAGTGGTACTATATATTGTGTTTAATTCGGTTTTTTTCTAATTTGTCAAATGCGAAAATATTAGAATATGAAAGAATACTCATGAATATTGAAGAAAGTGATAGGTTTTCAATAATTTCTACTCAATTTCCTCATTTGCCATAATAGATTCCTCCATTTTGGCATAGCTCTAATTATGTAATGCAACCCTAATCTATCATTTTTCATATCCTATTATCATCTTATTGTCTGCGTTTCAAATCTCTTGTTTTACCCTGCCTTATCCCTCTATAAGCCACTTTTATCAGTTATATATTTCTTCTTACTGCTTATAATACAGTAGCTTTAATAAAGCAGGTTTCAAAATTTGAAGCTATTAAAACAGGAAGTTCTAATCTACCAATTCGGATTAGACAAATGAAACAGGAGGAGTTCCATATGGGAAAGGACAGAGTTATGTCTCGAAACTTTGCAGAGAAACTCAAATTCTATAGGCTTGAAAGGTCATATTCTTTGAAGGATGTTCAACGCATTACTGGGATTGATGCTGGATATATCAATAAATTGGAGAACGGAATAAGACGTGCTCCTTCATATCCAATCCTTCAAAAGTTGGCATTTGCTCTAAAAGTCGATATTACAGACCTTATCGACATTGATTTACCAGAAAACGAACCGTTGCGTAGTGTTCAAGAGGTCTTAGTATTTACCGAGTATCTGATAAAGGGGAAGTTACCTACAACTATTGTTAGGGAAAATTTATTAGCTGTTATCCAGACAATGCTGGATTGTGAATGGGAAGAACATACCAAACATACAGATAGTGTCAACGTATTAAATAAAGTTGATATTTTTTTAAGGTCACTGAAAAAATAGTACATCAAAAAGGTTGGAAAAGGAGAACTGTAATTTTTTTATGGTTCTCTTTTTCTATTTAAATGTAATAGGAGAATGGCTATGTCAAAAAACGGTAGCATAAAGGAAGCTATTTTTACAGTATTCTTGAAATTAAATTTGAGTATTATGGAAAAAGAGTTGAGTCTTCATTTTTCCGAAGTCGTATTGGAACAAAGTTTCGATGTTACGGAAGAAAATGATAGCCAGAATAAAAGGGTTTTAATGTTGGATATGTATGGCATGGAGCAAAACTCTAATGTCGAGGTTATCGTTGAAAATGTGTTAACTAAATCGAATAATGACCATCAAAGGCGACTGCTGAAAATTATTGAAAGATTAGAAAAAGGGATAATCATCTACCAGGCATTAGGATTCAGACCAAAGGATGTACAGCAGTTGAAAAATGCAGTAAAAGGAAAAGACATTAATCTATACTTTGTGCAAATTAACGAGGACATGATTCCGTTAATTAACAACCTCAATACAGAAACGCATAAGTTAAGGATTTACGAGAACTTAAATGTTCTAAATACCGTTGTAAAACCTATTTCACTGCTAAAGGATATAAGTGTTATAAAGCCAATACAAGGCAATGTGGCACTAATGAGGGAAGAGGTAGAGAGAGATTTCTCTAACCCCCATGTTGAGGCAAATAATTACTTGTTAGACCAATTACAAACTAATATACCCTATTTCTTTCCATTCCAAAGGAGAAAGAATCTCGCAAACAGATACATTTCTTTTGGATTCGGAAAAAGCGGTGTTTCCTTACTTCTATCGGTGGAGGATATGCGACACAGAGCATTCGTAAAATTAACATTTAGAGAGCTTAGTCCACCAATCTATTACAAAATAAAGGAGAGAGAGGATAAGGCAAGAGAATTAATTGGCGAAGAGCTTCAATTTTTGGATGATAAACATACGATAGAGTTCCGATTCAAACCATATCAGGATGTTAGAGATACAGTAGATACGTTAGTAGATGTCGCTGAAAAATTTATTTTAACGTTCTCAAATCAGGTTTTATACGGAGCGGATAGATTTGGTATGCAAGAAGAAGGGTTGGAATATAGATTGAGTTAAACAGGAACAAGGCATTGGGTTATCCAGTGCCTTTTTTAATAGGTCGTTTTGTTTAAAGAAAAAAGCGACCATCATTTTCGATGGTCTTGTTGTCCTAATGCTACCAGTATAAGCTATGTAGACATCAGATGACCAGTTCATTAAGTTTCAGAAATTTCAACTTGATGTTAAATTTCAATGTACATGGTCGATATCCTTTCAGTGTTATACAAACACGTTGACTGTTATATATGATTTAAAGTTATAATAACAACAATAAATTATTTATTATAACACTTGTCAAAGGAGGAGTTCATGTGCCGAATTATTATTTATTTGTAGTTGTATCCATTATATTAATTGTTACGCCTGGTCCTGATTTTGCCTTGATTACCAAAAATACCATTTTATATGAAAAAAGAGGAGGCCGTGCGACTACTTATTGAGTGGTCTCAGGACATATTTTACATGCAACAGCTTCGGTCCTCGGTATATCAGCCGTTATTGCTAAATCCATCGTACTTTTTGAGATAGTAAAATATGTGGGTGCGGTTTATCTTCTCTATATTGGAATTAAAGCATTACTGTCTAAACAAAAAAATGACTCGGAGAACCGAGACTATACAGATGCTACGTATCAGACATCTAAAAGGAAATCGTGCTTTCTTCAAGGATTGTTGTCTACTACGTTTAACCCTAAAGCTATCATTTTCTATATTACTTTCCTCAAGTTATTGACCCGCATAAGAATGTATTATTGCAATCCTTTGTGTTTTCGGGAATTTTTATCCTGATTGCATTGTTGTGGCTTTTATTATGTGTCTCTATCCTTAACCGCATTCGTTCATGGTTTAGAAAACCTTCGGTTCAACTTATCTTTGAAAGAATAACGGGAATTACATTGATTTCTTTGGGAATAAAGTTGGCTTTTGAAAAGAGATAATTAAGAACCATCCTAACCACCTATTTATAAGGTGGTTTTTGTTTTCCGCTTAATTAATTGAATAGTTTCTGTTGTTTCCTTCACAAGAATAGGAGTTTTCAATTTTTCTGTATCTGTTAGAACTTTAGTAACTCGTAAAAAAGTCCAACTTGTTTATATTCCATATAGTCTGAACCTCCATTTTTTTACTAAAAATGCGGGTGTATCTTATCTATTATTTAATATAAATATCCAATTAAAAGTTGTTCCGAAATCTTAACCAATTGTTGGATACGAGTTTGACAACACTATTAAACTATTGAAGCATACATCAATTAATGCCCTAAACACCGATATTCTTTATCTGCCTTTATAGCGTCTAATAAATTCCCTGCCAAATTCTCTCGTATTCAATCGTGTTCTTTCTTTTGGTTCATGCTCAATGCCAAAAGAGAACTCTTCATTCAATCTTTTAAGCTCCCCATACATATTTTTTACAGGCACTTCATGTCCATTGACAACCTGATAAATGACAAGTTTAGGCAGAGCGTTTCCATCCTTGTATTGATGAATTCGATACAATCCATTTACGGATTTGACCTCAATTGTTTTAAGCAATTTGCTCATGCAATTACCTCCGAACGAATTCAAATTGTAGTCATATTATAACATGTATTTTCTGATTTTTTCTTCTACTCAGCGGTTTAATAGTGTTTGGTATGTGTACATATCTCAACATTTGAGTAAAAGGTATGAAAGAATTCATAACAAGTTCTTAAATAATTGCACTTATACCAGAATAATTATGAGAAATTGCTAAAAAAGTATGAAGTTGTTCATATCTTTTTCATACGAAAACTATGGTAAAACGAGTGTAGGATTTCTTGATTAGGCAATAAAAAAGCACAGGGAGCTTCATCTGTGCCATTAAAAAAGTGTCATTTATTCAAACTCTTGATAGGTGTTAATAAACTCAAGCAAACTCTGGGCAATTAAATCCTGAACTTTTAGGTGAGGGAACTGGTTCTCGCATAACTTGGAGAACTTGTCATAAATATTTTCATTCAACTTCAAATTTTTGTTCACGTATTTTGCCTTGGTATTGTAGATTTCTTTATCTAAGACAAGCGTAGGTTTTTCGTTTACGGTAGACACTAAGCTCTTCAAGGTTTCTAAATTCTCTTTTATAAAGGTTAATTCCTCTTGAAAGCCAATGGTTGCTTTATCAGAAGGTTTCGCATTTCCTAATGATTCTTTGTCTCGAATAAACTTGAAATATTGATTCTCTCTCGCAATATAGACGAAATCTTCCTTCTGCATTTCCTTTGTGAAGCTGGAATAGGCTATTCCTAAAGTCCCTGCAACCCCTTTTAAATCGCTATTTACCAACATTTTATTGATTTCTTCTGCACGTTTATCGACATCCATTGTAAAAAATATATCTTTATTCATATACTTACTCCTTTCTATTAGTTTTTTAGTATTATAGTAGACTTGCTTTTTCTTTATAACTGCACACTGTCGGAGCTACTTTTAGCAAGGTGTCGTAGAGGTGGATGGCTGAAAATATGGTACTCAAGGATATGTAATTGCAGTGGCTCAAAATTAAGTAATCAGTGGTAATGCAGGGCAATCATTATCAAACTATCAATGAATCTCTATGATATAGAAATGCTGTGAGAAAGGAGTGAAGGGTCTATAGCAACTGTAACAAAAGAAACCAAGAGAAAGGAGAATAAGCAGAACCCAGGTAAAAGTTTCGAGCAGGATTTTTATGCTTCTGTTCCAGCAGATGTATTCTTTTACCGTTTGAAAGATGATAGTTTAGGATTTGCCAACGTGAAAAACCCCTGCGATTTTATCCTATACAAGATTCCGAATATCTATCTGTTAGAGCTAAAGAGCCATAAAGGTAAATCAATTCCTTTTGGAGCTATACAGCATTATCAAATTGAATTATTGCACCGTTACAATCAAATGGATGGAGTGGTTGCTGGATTTGTATTTAATTTTAGGGATGTAAATGAAACGTATTTTGTGGATGCGGTAACAGCGTATCAGTTTTACCATGTCGGAGAACGTAAGAGCTTTTCATTGGAATGGACAAGGGGAAATGGGATTCTTATTCCGCAAAAATTAAAGCGAACTCGGTATCAATATGATTTGTGTAATCTATTAAATTATTAAATTCAATGTGAATTTAAAGAAACGGAGGAATGGAAGTGAGAAAATAATTGAAATTGAAAGTAATTATGAAGGTGAGTTTCACCATAATTTATGGAATATCCTTAAAAGGGAAGTAGAAGAAAAGCCAGAATTTATGGGTTGGTATAGAAAAGAAAGGGTCATTAAGCTGAATGAAGAACTTTACAGGCTAACAGAATTTAAATGCTATCATACTGAAGTATGGCTTCTCTAAAGCCATTTACAGGTGATTTGAGCAAGTTGAAGGGGAAATATGAAGGTGAGTTGAGTTTGTAAATGAAAGAGAAATAGGATAGTATCAGAAGCCCCTGCGAAGGAGCTTCTATTTTCTTTTTATGGCATTGTTTTTGTTTTTTAAATTGTATTTATGGAGAGTGCTATTGCCTTAAGGAACGTCATTGTTATTGAAAATATCATGGTCATCTTCCCTTTAAATACAATGAAATTCTTTCCTCAACCATCTTTTCATTTAAGTCATCTTTGTAATCAAAATAAACGATTCCAAGTTTATAGTAATTACACATTTCTTCTTTTTCCTTATCCCTGACTTTTGTATTTTCTAATGCTTCCTCTCCTCCCATAAAAGCAATTGGTTTGAAGTGCTGTTCCCCTTGATATTCAATTACAAGGTTCAATTCTTCAATGAAAATATCAGCTCTCAAATGGTCGAGCGGGTATTGATGGATAACCGTATAGTTTGGATAAAGTTTTCTTATGATTTCAAGAAGTTTAACTTCAGTTGTCCATTTCTTACCGATTGCAAAGTAACCCATCCGAATCCGTATGACATCTTCACAATAACGTAAGAAATCTGTTAAAGATTCTTCATCGAGCCTTTTATCATCAAATGAATGGGTAATAAGGTAAGGAACTATATCAGAGGAAATAAGTTCTGGTGCATGTATTCTACCTCGTGAACCAATTCCATATCCAAAGGCTAATCCATTTATGTAATGACCATAGATTGAATGGAACTTTGTCCCTTTTAGTGTTTTTCCATATCCATACTTAGGACAGACCCTATTACACACATGGCATAAATTATCTTTGAATTGGAGGGTGTTTATAAAAGCCTCTCCCATATTGAAACGCAATGATTTAGGGATATCCCCAAACTGACTAAATTCTTCGTTTAAAAGGTATGTTTCCATGCCCTTTTTCTGACATGTACAATAGCACACAAGGCTGTTCTTGTTTTCTTGAAAACCAAAAAAAGCACCCAATATTGAAGGATAATGAACGATTGGAAAGGGTAGCTCTTCTTCATAGGTAATACATCCATCTGATTCTAAAGTCGGAACAGCTTCTTTCGGTACAATTTTCGACCGTATGTTACTCACTCTACATTTTCCTTTCTATTCGATACGAAATGAATCCCTGCCTTTTCATATCTGAAGAATGGATTTACTCCATCCCAATCCTTAGCCATTTTAATGGAGGGCAAATTGTTGTCTTCTTCTTTTGTAACAGTACAAACAAAGTAATATTTAATCAAAAGTTCATAGATAAATTCTTCTGTTAGTTGTCCTGCTAAAATAATTTCAGAAATCTGTTTGATATATAGATTTTTCGGTATCATATATATCAAGTTTTTTGAAATATTACCCGATTCAATGGCTTTTTTAGCGTTAGGGGTAATATAATCGGACATGCTATGCTTCCCCTTATACAATCCCTTTTGTCTAAAATAGCTTTCGGTCAAAAAGTAAAGGTCATCACCAATCCCCTTTGAACTAAGATGATATTTCCTTAAAAAGTCATCGGAAATATCCCTTTTAAGCATTAATACTTCAAACAAGTTTTTACTTAGATGACGGATATACTCTTCTCTGTTAAAGGCAGAGGAAGAAGTTTCTTTATTGCGAACAGGAACGTTAATTTCAGCTTCAAACGCTGGAACTGTAGGCTTTGTGCCAGAAGATGAATATTTTCTTTTTTGATAAGCTCCTCTTTTCATATTCCAATTATCACTTCGTTTAATTGCGTACCATATTGCTTTATTTATGGCCGTAGGAATATACGTTTCAAATTCTTTATGATGAAAGGTAGATTGCTTAAACCTTTCTACTAAGTCTGTATTTGTAAAAACAGCCCCACCTGGCACATTCTTTTCAAAATCTAAAATAAACCTCAAAGTCTCTTCGTTTAAAGAAAATTTCTTCATTGAGTCTCAATCCAGTCCATCTTTTTATTTTAAATATATCATTCTTTCTATATTCCAGTATATTACATACTCTCCATTGTCTTTAGTCAAAATTTCTCAACAGTACATCCTTGAATTTGGTAAAATAAAGGTATAAATGGTCGGATGTTAATGGGTAAGGAGGAGGAGAAGTGAAAAAGAAACTAAATGTGCGTGATGTTTGTACTAAATTTATTATCCCTGCTATTTAACAAGCAGGATGGGATTTACATAAACAAATTCGAGAAGAAGTAACCTTTACAGCAGTGAGAATAATCGTAAATAGATTAGAAAAAATAGGAGGATACATAATTATGTGGGCTGATGATGCTTCAAAAATAGATATGTTGGCTTATGAGCCTTATGCAAGTTTGATAAGTGAGATTGCTACGAGTGAAAGAATGAACCCTTTGACAATTGGATTATTTGGCAATTGGGGAAGTGGTAAATCCACTTTGCTTCATCTAATTGAACAGAACACTATGAATCAAACTGAGAAAAAGATTGCGGTTGTTACAGTAAATGCTTGGATGTTTGAAGGCTACGATGATGCAAAAACAGCCTTAATGGAGGCAATTTTGCAAAGCCTTCAAGAAAACCAAACATTTTTCAAGGAATCAACAGATAAGATTAAAAATTTAATTAAACGAGTTGACTGGATTAGGGTCGGTAGCACAGCCTTAAAAAAGGGCATTCCTTTATCTTTGAGTTTATTAGCAGGAAATCCTTTACCTATGCTTCTTGGAGGTTTCAAACTTGAAAATTTTGATTCAGAAAAAGAGATAGGACAGCATTTGGACAATGCATCTCAAATGAAAAAAGACTATATCAACGCTCAGCAACAAGAAAATATCATTGAAAATGTGCGAAAATTCAGAGAGGACTTCGTAAACATAATTCGTACATCAAATATAGACAATTTAATCATTATGATAGACGACTTAGATAGATGCAATCCTGATAGAATAATAGAAACACTTGAAGCAATTAAGCTGTTTCTTGCTGTTGAAAAGACTACATTTGTTATTGCAATGGATGAGAACATCATCACTTATTCAATCAAAAGAAAATATCCTCAATTGGATGATGTAGAAATAGATGTTTCGACTGATTACATTGAAAAAATAGTTCAACTTCCTATCAGAATAGCGGAATTAGCTGAGACTGATATAAAAAATTATATGCTTCTTTTAATAAGCGAAATGTACTTAAGTGAAAATGTACTAAACAAATTAATCAATAAGTTAAGGGACAAGGGTATTTTTGTTAGAGGAGAAATTATAAGCGGGAAAGAGATAATAGAAATAATCAATGGGGTAACAAGTACGGATGGTGACAAGTATAAACAGGGCTACAGTCAATCTGATTTTGAAGAGCAAATTCAAATTTTCAATAGTATTGGAAGTGTTATTGCGGCCACTTTGAAAGGGAATCCAAGACAAACCAAGAGATTTTTAAATACGTTCTATATGAGAAAACGTCTTGCTGAGATACAAAGAATAGAACTGAATTTATCAGTTTTAGCAAAGTTGATGGTTCTTGAGTACACCGACAGAGATTTATTTAGAGAGCTATATCAGTGGCAATTTGAAAATAACGGAACTCCAAAGCAGTTATCAGATATTGAAAACCAGATATTAAACGAGGGTTTAAATGATGAGGAAAAACCCAAAACGGGTCAAGAACAGAAAAATAATGCTTGGTTTGGAGACAAAATAAAAAGATGGGTTGGTGTTGAACCATCTAATTTATCTGAAGTTGATTTATCTCAATATTTCTATTTAGCTCGAGATTCCGTTTCAGACAAAAAACTATTTTCAATAAACTTAAATCAGGAAGAACGGAAGTTTATTAATCAAATCTGTAACGCTACCACTGCAGAAATTGTAAGAAAGAAAAAGATTGAAGAGCTAAAAGTAATGGATGAAGTAACTCGAAGTGAAATCGTTAAAGGAGTCATCTCAAAATATAATCAGGACCAAAATTATCATTTATGGGTGCTAATTGAACTATATAAAATGTTTCCTCAATATCAGCCAAAAATCTATGAGGAACTGAAAAAGATTAAGAAAGGCTTAATTACTCCGACTGAAATATTCTTGTTCAAACAGTTGGACAGTGAAACGTTTGAAAAATTAAAAGCGTATTATGTGGAATCGAAGAAATCGTCTAAAAAGCTATGGGAAATAGGGTGATAAGGAATGGGAACGTCAAAAGGTTATTTACCGCCAACAGGATATTTATGGCCAGAAGCTAAAAGAGATGTAACAAGCATGGTTAAAAACGGATTTAGCCCTTCTTCAATAGGTAAAGCAGTGTCAAGTTTTTCAAAGGCAATGAGCGGTGGGGGTAACTCGCACACTGGTTCTATTGCAAGAGTAGGGGCGAAAGCAGTAAATTTTATTGAAGCTGTAAAGAATTACGGATTTATTGGTGCTTTAGAGAAGGTTGGATTGGCACATTTACGTGGCAAGTCTTCAGAAGAGGTTCGAGCAGGTCTTTTGGAATATTTTAATGATAGCGGAAATGATTTTTATGATAGTATTGCCCAGCAAAGCATGAGTGAGCTTATGCGTGAGCTTTTAAAAAGTGCAGTGGATGAAGAAGATTACAATAACATAGTAGGTTCTATCAAACCTGGAGAATTTATTAGAGAGTTTATTGTGAAATTTATACAAAATTGTTTTCTTTCCAACTTTGCAGAGAAGCTGCTAACTATGTTTGATAATTTACAAAAATATGATAGTGCCGAGAAAAGTGTTAAAACTTTTATCCGTACTTCAATAGAGTCCGAGTTTACAATAGAAACCATTCAAAAAGTTGACTGGAACGGACAGCAAGGCAAACAAATAATTACAGATAAATGTAACAAGGCATTTGAAATATTATCAGTTTGGAGTGAGACTCTTGTTTAATATTTGGATTAATAAGCAGGATGATGAATTTGAAAATAACGGAAACTTAGCAGAGAACGTATTGCTATTTAATCTCTTCGATAAGAACAATAAATCAAATGTTAAGACAGATGCGGAACAACTTTGGCGAAGATTTGGAAATCAAACATTATCAGATATTACCGAGGATTTATTAGTAATAGCAATCAGTATTTTCTGTGCTGATAAAAGAATTCCTCGAAGAAGGTCATCCGATAATTGGACAAGGAATATTAAACTTTATCTCCCCGTTCTGGAAATGGAAAAATGGATTTTAGTTAAAAACGATTTGGAAAAAACACTTGGTTTCTTAAGTGGCGATAACTGGATATTTGAATTCAGAAAATCTACGAGCAAGTTTAGAGCAAATAAGAAAAACACAAAATATAAACTTATCGACAGAGAAAAGTATGACTCAGTAAGTCTTTTTTCTGGCGGTTTAGATTCATTTTGTGGTGCTTTAACACTATCAGATAAGCAGAAAAACACTTGCTTTGTTGGCTTTAGGGAGTACAATCTTTTAACTAACAGACAGCATGAACTTTTTAATGAGATTGATAAAGCATATCCTGCATTGAGTAAAGAGTTAATTTTATTTAACGCTAATCCTTTAGCTCCGCTTCAAAGGGGTGGAGAAAAAACCAAGCTGGGGTCTGAAAGTACAAGTAGAAGCAGGTCATTTCTATTTTTAGCGGGTGCAGTTGCTATCGCTTCTATATTAGGTGACGAAACACCTGTATATATACCAGAGAACGGATTCATTGGTATAAATGTTCCTTTAACGGATAGTAGGAATGGAAGTTGCAGTACCAGAACTACCCATCCTATCTTTTTGAAATCTTTGAATCACATCCTTCAGTCGGTCGGTTTAAAACATAAAATATCTAATTTTTATTGGGACAAATCTAAGGGTGAAATTGTTGCAGAACATAAAGCTAATCCTGTTTTCAAAAGAAGTGCTCATAGAACTCTTTCATGCTCCCACCCTTGTTTATCAAGGTATGATAGAAAATATGATAAAAGTATAGAAATTCCTTGTAACTGTGGATATTGTTATCCGTGCCTTATTAGAAGGGCATCGTTTTTAACAACAGGTAAAGATTCTACCATATATAATTCGGTATATAGAATAAATAAAGAATTCTTAACAAAATACAACAACCTTCAGGGCAGAGCAAGTGATTTAAAAGCTGTACTCTTTAGTTTAAGGAGATATTACAAACATAAAGATGATGGTGAGTATATTAGGACACTTTTGATTCGACAAGGCCCTTTATCAACGGATGAAATTGAAGCCTATGAACGGTTATATCACAAATCAATGAGCGAATTATTGGAAATGATTAGGTTTGAGGATTCCCGAAATAGTGGTGGTTTAATGGAATATTTAGGGATAAAGGAATTATTAGAAGATGCCCAACTTAGTTGATTTTCATATTCATATAGATTATCACGAAAACTTTCGGGAAATGTATGATTATTTTAGTCAAAATGAAATATACGCTTTGTTTGTTACAAATTTGCCTGAAATATTTGAACGATGTAAAAGGGAGTTCCCAGAATCTAAATATGTAAAGATTGCAATGGGCTACAATCCACAATTAGCAAAGACACACAGTTTTAATAGGTTTGTATTTGAAAAATGGCTCCCCCATACAAAATATATTGGGGAAGTTGGTTTAGATTATTCTAAAGAATTTATAGAAACTAAAAGTGAGCAACAAAAAGCATTTCAATATATTTGTAAACGAGCAGGAGAAACAAGCAAGATATTGTCAATACATTCGAGAATGGCTGAAAGAGATACCTTGGATATTTTATTAGAAAATAAGGTTCGATTTGCAGTATTTCATTGGTATTCTGGTAGTAAAACACTGTTAGAAGAAATAATCGAAAATGGTTACTATCTATCCGTAAACTATTCAATGCTTACTTCTGTAAAGGGTCTAAATATAATAAGAGCAATTCCTTTGGATAGGTTGCTTATTGAAACCGATGCTCCTTTTGGAAAATCTAATATAAAAGGAAAGTCATACAACTTACCTGTAATTTATAAGGAATTTGAAGAAAAGCTCCAAATTAAAAACTTTAGTTCTATTGTATTTAATAACATAAAAAGGCTGTTAAATGAGCAACAACAGTATGTCAAATAGCAAGTTAGAACCATATCATTATTGGATTAAGTAATGATTTCAAACAAGGATATTTGAAAGTGGTGAATTGTAATGGAAGATGCATTTAAGCACTTACGGAAATGGCAAAGGATGATGAATCAATTAAACCGAAATTCAGAAATGATTAGCAATATGACGAGAGCCAGTGAATTGGCAAACAAAATGGCAAACCGTAGTGTAGTAGCAAGTTATATGGAACATGCGAGTGCTTTTGGAAAGGTTAGTACACTGGCAAGTGAAGTAGCAAAGAGTGGTATATTAGCGAATGAAGTTGCTAAAAGCGGTCTAATAGCAAGTGAATTATCTAAAAGCAGTCTAATAAACAGTTTTTATAAAGAGCCACTGTTGGCAAAAGTAGGTATGATTAAAATCCCACGTCATGACTTTTCTCAAATGGCAAGTGCTGTGGCAAGTTTAAGAAACCAAAGTTTAGCTCTTTCAAGTGCTTCCCAATTTGCTCCCTTTTTTAATCAAATATCTTTTGCAATCAACAGTTCCTTTGTGGAAAATCTAAGTGAATATATTCATGATACAGAAGATGACGTAGAAGAAATAGAGGAACAACTTGAAGAAGATATTCAAGTGAAAATTAAGCGGCCGCAATTTTTCGATATGGCTCTTAAAATCAATATTATTGTTAATGTTACAGAAGCAGAAGTTCAGGAGGGAAAGTTAAACGAAGAAGAAGTAAGCACTTGGAAAAAAGTTCTGTTACCAGTTCTGACGGTTCTCGGTCAACTTTTTCTTGCTTGGGCAATGAGTGACACCCCTTTGCGTGAAACAAATATTTACAAAAGCGTTGAGACTATCGTTCATTATGTAGAAACACTTGATATAAATTTTGATGACGTGGAACAGCCTGGCTCGGAAGCTCAATCATCATAAGTGAAAGGATGGGGCTTTAGTTGTCCATTTCAAGTTTGAAAAGGAGACGAATGAAGCCCTAAGCCTAACCATTAACCAGTATATAATCCTGCAACGGATTGAGTATAATCACTCCACCTTTTTTTGTTTCGTAGTCTATAAAATCGACCATAACCTCTTTATCTCCCTCTGAATAAAAAACGTCTTCTTCAATTTCCACCACTTTAGTCACCTTATTCTTACTGGCATGATAGGAAGCCATCATTTCCAACTCGATTATCATTCCAGCTTTAAAATCCTTTGCTTTTACGAGCATGAGCAGTTCCTCCCTCCATGACCTTTTGCCGACCGCTTTAACAATACTTATTATATCAATTCCTACTACCGATACTACGTTTTCAATGTTCGATACCGTCCGACCAAGAAGTGGGATAATTAAATCGAGTTTAAAATGCAACTCCATTTGAGAAGAGGAAGGGAGAGAAGTAAGAATAAAAATTGTGGATTTCTCCTGCTCTAAAACGCCTTATTCCCTTGTGGCTGTAAGGTAGAACGACTTTTCAACTTTCGGAAAACATAAACCTATATAGTCCCAAAAAAATATCTAAAATTCATTTGAACAATGCAGAAATAGGTTATTACGAAATGTCAAAGGACTTTTTCCAAAGCCTCTACTTATTTTGAAGAATCTAAGGTCTAATTAATTATCAAAACAATAACTTTTATCATCAGCCAAGCTGAAAAAGGCAAAGAAAATAAATCTCATTCTATAAAACAAGCGATGGAAAAAGTCATTCATCTAACAAAACGTCAAAAGATTTTTGGATACAAAACATTACTGAAATAGTCGTCACTACTATATAAAGAAAACTATTAACTATTCAATCGCCAGTTGCGATTTACTTAAGAAATATCTAAGTTCAGTTGAAAAGTTCAAAAGAGCAAAAGAGCAACTATTTACCTTTAAGTAAAATATATAATTACGTAAAACCCAGATAATGCCGAAAACCACCAAACAATAAAAATTTTAAGTTAAAAATAACTCAAATAAGGTGATGGTATATAACTATTTGTAAAATTTTATGTAAAGCAAGGTAGAGCAGATAATCTATGTATTGCCTTCTTCAAATTTGATTTACTAAAGGTGTTAATAACTTTAATCAAGGAGGCAAAAGGAAAATGAATACTATTAATAATACAAGATATGATTTTGAGCAACTGCGACAACAAATTATCAACCAAGATAAATGGAGAAATGACGTATTTGTGGTATATCCGTTTGAAGCTGGTAGTGGAAAGTCAAGAGAGTCACAACGGTTCTTGGGCGAGATGACCAAACAATATAGCTTCCGAGCTTTATATGTACAACGATTTGTAAAAGATAATCAGCTTCAAGAGACGGTAAATCGTATCAATGAATATGCTGAAAAAGAGGTTGCGGTTGGAATTACAGGTGAAGACAACAAATCTAAAAAGGCGTTAAAAAAGGCAATAGAAGCACAAATTCTGGTATGCAGTCATTCTATGTACAAGCAGTTTTGTCGGGGGTTGCACCCAGAATTGACTAATAATCGGCAAATTTTGATTATTGATGAACGAATGGATTTAGTAGAGAGATTTACCGTTTCAATTGAGGATATTGGCAATCTGTGGGGAAGTTTTGCTCTTTATAAACAAGGCGAAATAGTCGAAGTATTGGCGAAACTTCTAAAGAAAAAATACTATCATTATCTACCATTGATTGGGTCTGTAAATAAAAAGGAAATGTATTATGTTGATTTTAAGGAAGATGACTTTGCAAAGTATCAATCAGCTCTTGATGAACTAATTAGTTTAGTTACAGACAAGAACCATAAGATGCTATTGATGAAAGTGAAGAATCTTATAAAAAGTGGTGGACTATTCTTTGAAAACCAATTTCATTCAATTGAGGATATACGGTATGTTATGTTAGAAAATAATATAATCTTGGATGCAAATGGGAGTTTTGATGCAACCTACAGATTCTTTAATGAAATGTTCTCCATCCAAAAACAGCCTCCAATATTTGATTATTCCCAAACAATTCTCCATCATTTTGAAGTGAAAACAGGTAAAGGGAGCTTAGAAAAATATGCAAGGTTCTTTCAGGATTCTCTTGAAAAGATTGATTTTAGCTGTGGTAGCAAGATTCTATTTGTTACGGATAAAGACAGTGTAGACAAGGTTCAAGAAGCATTGTTGATGAAGTTTGCTCAGATGGGAGATAACTTAGAAGAGATTGAGGAACATCTAAATATAAAACTTGAGACGGAGTATTTTGGTAACATTATTGGCCGCAACGATTTCAGAGATTTTGATAGGGTAGTTATTCTTAAAACCCCGAATTACTCGTATATTGACTATTCTATGCTGTATTTCTACTTTCAAGTATTCGGAGGAAACTCTGTTGGGAATATTCAAGTGTTTGAACATGAGCAAGTTGAAGCAATCAGAAAATCCGTAGTTGCTGGGGAGATTTACCAAGCTATTAAGAGAATTAACAGGGACTTAACGAAAAAGGCGGATATCTATCTTTTCTGCGGTAATCAAGAGGCGGTAGATATGGTATTAAATCAATTGCAAAATGTGCAATACGTGAAGCGTGAAATGACTATAGAGAATAAAAGGAAAAAATCTGATAGCGAACGGAAGGAGCAATCTTCCTTTGATAAGAAGGTAACTTTGGTTCAGGAGGCTCTTGTGGCTTGTGCTAAAAAAGTAAGTAGCATTAAAAAGAAGGAGTTTAGAGAACAGCTCGGAATTCTGGATAAACACTTATTTGCTAAAATCCTAAAAAACCTTGCCCCTTTTTTACAAGCAAATCAAATCGAAAGTCATGGGCAACAGCTCATATTTAAATAAATAGCAGTTACGGGGTGTCTTTACAGGCATCCTTTTTCTGTTACATCAGCAATGTTGTATTGCACATTCGTTTGCCTTAGAGTCAGAGGAAATATCAATGATGTGCGTTGAAATAGTATCATCATTATTCAAAAACAGATGATAGGTAAGTACCTTCTATAGAAAGTTCAAGTGCAACTGGGGTAATACGTTCACCTGTTATAGAAAACACTGGATGAATAAAAATAAAAAACCAACTTTTACATAAAGCCAAATGGATAAAGAAAAAAACAATATCTAACGAAAGGTTAAAACTGCTATTATCCATTTGCTTTGTATTATACAGCTTTTTTGTAAAAGCATATGGCATTGGTATTTAAACATATATCCCTTAAATATTCTGGTTATCGGTGATTGTTTTATTTTTACTATGACATTTCGATAAAGCCTTGGTTCTTTTGGTAACAAAAGAGCCTTTTTTCATGAACAATGCTTCTTTAATAGATGCAGTTTGATAAGACCCAGTGGTATTCCAATGTACTGTGGCTTTTCGGACATCAGTTTTTGTGCTGTTGGCACATTGAATTGTATTGGTTGTTCCGTATAGTTTCAAATCATCGTAGAAGTTTTATTGTATCAATGTATTTAATTTTCAATTTATCAGAGGTTTTTTGACATAGTTACATTTGAATACAAAGTGATAAATCTACAACAAAGGATGTTTTAAATCATAGGAAAGCGAAGGCTTTATGTAAAAGTTCCATGTTTTTCGGAAGACCTTAGATATTGTTGAAAGAATAGATTATTTTTGTGCTATTGGCACATTGTATAGTGGTTCAATTTGATATTGCATTTTTATCCAATATGTAGATGTATTCGATATGAGGGAAATCTCAAAAGTTGTTTTTTAGCAAAACTCCTCTTTATAAGAAGAATATAAATACAACTTTTCGTAAAGTATTTCGACATAATTCAATTCAAAGTTTTCATCAAGCGAACGTGTAAAACAACATTTTAACGATTTAATTTAATAAAGTATCATTATGTAAATTTTTAACAGGTAAATAGCGTTTGAAACATATTTTTATAGAGTTGTTGCAGTGGATAGAAACGAAAAAAAGTAGCCAACGGGGTTGAAGGTGCTCGAACACTATCCGACCATTTTTGCCCCTAAAAAAACTTGTAAATTGATAAACTGGTATTACATAAGAGGTAATTGATAGAAAGGAGAAGACGATATAGTGACCACTGAACAAATTAAAATAGCCATCGACCAACTGGAAAGAACGCTGTTTCTCCATTCATTACAACCACTGGCGATTAAAGAGGTGGAGCAAATGCAGGAAAAAGTAAAGGAGTTAAAAGAAACCTTTTTAGAAACGTGCTTTGAAGGCAGTAGCGTTGAAGAACTGGAAGAAATCCGATTCAAATTAGTGGAAATTAGATACAGCATCATTATCGCAAAAAAAGAGCAGTTGCACTTGAATGTAACGGATGATGTTAGGAAACTTGAAAGTTTATACAGAACAGCTTAATAGAAAAGAAGGAGGAAGAAAAAGTGAAAAATAATCCAGATAATTTTTTTGTAAAGGACCCTCAAAAATTAAAGTTATATGATATGTGCATGGAGTTAAATAAATTAGTTTATCAACATGTAAAACAGTTTCCCTGGATAGAAGAGAAGAATATGAAAATCCAAGCAATAAAAAGCATTTCCAGTATTGGGGCTAATCTCTGCGAGGGCAACGGTCAAATCTATCCAGCAAAAGAATTGACGTTTCTTAATAATAGCCTTGGCAGTGCTCAAGAGTCCCGATATTGGTACGACTTGGCAAGGGTGAATTCATATATAACCGAGGAACAATTTAAAACAGCGGATGACCTTTTACAAGCTGTTATTCTAATTCTAATAAAAATGATGAAAAACTTGAAGAACCAAGGAGTAGCATAGTTCTCCCTGCCCCCATATTTCTTTGTCGAATAGAACCAATCCTGACTAAGATGCGACTACACATAGTTCTATATAGCATATATTTGGTAAGGCAATAGTCGGTAAAAAAATTATTGACATATAATAAATATGAGTGTAAATTATGAATACAGGCAACGCCAATAGATTTGTTGCCTAAAGAAGATTTTTTGAAACTAACTTATACATTTCTATTAATGTATTATTATCTGATGACGGTAAGAGGCCGTATTTATTTCTTGTAATTTCATATAGGTTTTTTGACTATATCCAAAAGGTTTTTTTCCCTATGGTTATGTCTACCTATGTGTTCTTACAAAAAATAAATACGGTCTTTTTGTCGTTCCTTGAAAAATCGATAAAGGGAATTTTTTGTAGAATTGACTGCTATTGGACAGGATTCACCTAATAAATAGTACGTAATGGAATTGTTATTTGCATTAGGTATGAAAATTTCAAAATTTAAATCTGGAGGAGTAAAAAATGGGTTATCAAGAATCATTTATTAAATTCAAGGATGAAAAAACTTTGGTACAAGAATTGAGAAGATATGAGAAAGGTGAAAAGGATAGCGACCTTGTTCATATTGTTGCGTAGATAGGGTTAAAAAACAAGTTTCGCCATTTAACGAAGGTGAATTAGTTGTAGTGGCTGGTGGAGAGAGAAGCCAACAAAGAGATAAGAACAGACTGCAAAAAGAATTAGGGATTAAAAATATTGTAGATATTGTGTTTATTGATAATCCGTTTTATTGGGAAATGGCAGAGGAAAAAGGGAATGATTTTGGAGACTTCTTAACGGAGCATTTTGAATCACTATTAGAGAATGAATATGAAGAACTTTTTAAAAATGAGGAGGAAATAATTATGCAAATTAATCAGAGTGTGGAAAATACCCAACAAACTAATATAAAACTTCAAATGGAATTGGCTATGGAAAAGCTGGAACATATTAGAACAATATTGGAGCTAAGTTCTGGAATAGATATTGTGATTGGATTAAATGAAGGAGAATACTCGTTATTTCAGGGATTGTGATAATTGTGGGGGATACCATTTGTTAGAAACCTATTCAACTGAGGAAGCAGTTGCATTAGTTGCTGAAACTGAGGCTGAGGATTTAATCGAGATGTATTTTACTGAATGAGATACAAAATAATGAATTAGTTTGATAGTAACGTGTAGGAGTATTACAGACTCTGCACGTTACTTCTTATGGTCGTTCTGTTCAGATAAAGAATTACTTATATTTTTGGGCGGGAAAGGTTATGAAACTGATGTTGAAAAAATTGTATGGAGATAAATATAAATACAAGAACTTGAATATCTCCAACTACGGAATGAAAGAGTATTAAAAGAAAAAATAGAGAGATTATTTCGAGAAAGTGTAAGTAGGTTTGTGCTTGATAATACCACTGGCATTTCTAAAACATTATTTGTGATTTTTGCAAATACTCTTATATGTTTCAGTAAAGATAATATGTTGAAGAACTACTTTTATGTGGGACACTTTACAGAAAATTTGCTGGAGATTTAACCATTTTAAAATTAAAAGGAGAAGTAACTATGGGGACTATTGATATCAATAATGAAGAGTTAAATATAAATGAATTACAAGAAATATTGGCAGTCGAAAAGCTCGACCACATTTGCTCCATTATTAAGTTTAAATTTGGAATTGAATGTGATTGGGAAATTGATGGGGAGTTAGAGGAGTTTACAATTTATCTTGAAGATGAAGTCGAAGATGTTTGTTTCAATCACACGTATTCATTGGAGGATTTAATTGACTGTGATGTAACAGAACAAGCATATTTTCTAAGAAGATGGTTAAATACTTGTATTTCGCTAAAATGTATTCAAGATTATGAAAAAGAGAGAGGGAAGAATCCATATAATAATATTGTACCGATTAGACGTTGATAACAAGAGGCTTAAAGTAAAACCCGCAAAAAGTAGTAGTTGTTGCAATTGTCTTATTCCGAGTATATTCTATAAATAATAACATCAATTTGTAAAATAATATCAATCTTAATAGGGAAGCCAAAGTCGATTTAAAAAAATTCAAAAAATTGACTATTGGCTTCCCTTTTTGGATTCAAAGACTATATACCAAATAAGGATGGAAAAAATGAGTTCTCTAATTGTTGTAAGTCTATTTGCTGTAGCAATTATTGCGGTTTTAGCAATGTTATCAATAAAAGTTATTTTAAAGAAAAGGAGATAGGTAGCAGTCCCTAAAAGCAGTACATGCAAAGTAAAAAGTATAATACCTCCCATTGTAATTGACTTTAGTGAAAGGTAGGAATGAAAAGTGACAAATGAATATAAGAAGTTTCATCGGAGGTCTCGGTGTTATATTACGATGCCAATTAAAAGCCCTGATTCAATTAGGAGGGAACAAGATATAAAGGAGTTTCTTGAATTTTTAAAGTGGCTGAAAAGCAGAAGAATCTATTGAAAAAGGGAGAGAGACTATTGGCATTCGAGAGAAATAAAAAGAGCAGTAATCCAAGCCTTGGGAAAGAGATGTCCGTTGCTGATATGAGCCACCCTATTCTAAAGGAAAATAAAAAGGCTCTGGCTTTATTAGACGAAATAGATAAAAGGAAGTTTAGATTTTTTAGAAGGAAGGCAGATAAAAAGTTATGAAAGTAACATCGTTATTTACAGTAAAATTTAAACTAATCCTTGAATTTGGTAATGGGGAATATCGGCTCTTAGACATCAAGCAATTCTTGCGTGATGATAAAGGCAAGTTAGCCGAAGTTAGAGATAATATTGATATGTTTCAAACAGCAATGCTTGATAATGTAGCAGGTACAGTCGTTTGGGAAAACGGGGTAGATTTTGAACCTGAACATTTATATTCGGAAAGTGTAAATATTGACCATATTTTAGTAAATGAAGAAATGAAGCGAGGTCAATATTACCTGCTTAGGATGATGAATGATTTTATCAAGGAACAGGAAAAGCAGAAAAGGGAGAGAGGTGAATAAGGATGGGACAATATCTTCAAATGGGAATTGGTTATAGGATGGAAATTGATAAGAAGAGATTGGACAAGGTAGGAGTTACTATTGAAAAATTAGAAATTGGGTTAAATAAACACTTTGATATGTCCTTATATGAATTTAACGAAACCCATGACAAAGTCATTTTTGAAATTAAAGAATCCGTAGTCTTAGAACAATTGCAGGAATTTATACAATATCAATATTCGATGTATCCCCAAGAACAGCCATATACTGATTGTTTTATATCGGCTGTGGAAATAATCGGTGGATTATCGACATTTCAAGAAATAGTACAAGTAGTAGAAGAGAGGAATTTTCCTTGCTTTCAATCCAATAGAATTACCGATGAAATTAAAGTATCAGCTTGGGATTGGTTGGAAATTGATATATCAATGTTCGTGTTTTTTGTAGAGGGAAAGATATTTATGGAAGGATATAATTCCTTATTAAAATTTATTGAAAATAATGTAAGACAATCGAGTGAAAAATGGACAATTGCTGGAGCATTTAGATGTTTTATTGAATAATTTTTGAAAAAGAAGAAAAAGGATAAAAACGAGAAATAAAGGAGATTTGATTGAGGATTAATTTAATTCTACTTCTTTTCAAATCTCTTTTACTCTCAGATTGAAACTTGCTTATCTATATAATCTTTCATTTTGATAAAGGGATTTAAAAAATATATCATATATAATAGAAGAAACTCGGAAAAGGGTGAAAAATATATGGAAAAGAATTGGGCAGTAGAGTGTTGGGGGAATATCGGAGTAACCGAGATATTTTATAGCAAGAAACAGGCGGAGGCGTACTTCCTCAGCATTAGGGCAAAATTAGATAGTAGCAAATATATCTTTACCAGAGATTCAATCGTAGATATAAACGATAGTAGTAATGCTGTTTATCTTACCAACCTAAATGAGCTTGAATGAAAATACAGTACCGTCTTTAGTTTTTTAACTTGATAAAGTGAGAGTTCCAATTATTTTGTACTTGAGTTTCGCAGGTTCTTGAGATAAGATGATGACATATAAAAAGTCAATTTGAAAGCAGTAAGATTTATCCTTTTAAACTAATATTAAAGCAAATCAAAATAGCATGTGGTATTTCCAAAAGAAAAAAAACTCTTTGGAAGTACTATATGCTATTTTTTTGTCTGCATATTTTATAGTCAAGATTTACGTTGATTATGTTAAAGGGGGTGATTCCGAACGGGATTTTGCAACTAACTAATTAAATGACCAGTTCATTAATAAGCGACTTTAAAAGCAACTGGACATTGATAGTCCTATATTTTTTCAGCTTTTAAGTCAGACATTATGAATAATAATTGACTACATATAAGTGGGGGAAGAACAAGTTGGATGTTTTTGGATATATAAGGGTTAGTACAAAAACTCAAATGGATGGGTATGGGTTAAAAACGCAGGAATCAGCAATTATAGACTTTTGCCAAAAGAATGGATACGACTTAATTGAAGTATTTCGAGATGAGGGAATCTCTGGAACGATTGCAAACAGAGACGGATTAAATGATTTAATTAGTTCTTTTGGTGAAGTAAAGAAAGTTGTAGTATTAAACACCTCCCGACTTTGGAGAAGTGATACAGTCAAAGTTTTAGTTCACAGAGAATTTCAGAAGCATTCGGCTGACGTTATCAGCATTGAACAGCCTAATTACAGCGGAATTTACACGAAAAATCCAAATGACTTTTTGGTTAATGGGATGATGGAATTGCTCGACCAATATGAGAGAATGAGTATCGCTATGAAGCTCAACAAAGGCCGTAGAACAAAAATTAAAATGGGCGATAAAGCATGTGGGAATGCTCCTCTTGGCTATAAGTGGAATGATAAAGCAAAGATTATTGTTGATGAAGAAACAGCGGCCATTATCGAATTGATTTTCAAAAAGTATTTGGAGTTACGCAGTCTTGGGAAACTTAAAAAGTATTTAGACAACTCTGGGGTAAGAAGCAGTAGGGGGAACAGATTTAGCAAACAGGCCTTGGTTGGGATACTAAAGAATGATTTTTATAAAGGTGTTTTAAGACACAGTGATTTGATTATCGAGGGGAATCATAAACCGTTGATAAATAAGGTCGTATTTGGGAAAGTACAAGCTCTAATTAATAGAAACAGAAAAGCTGGTGTAAGAAATGAGAAGTGAGTGGAACGAGGAAAAATTACAAAGGTATATAAAGGAAGGTAGAGGACAGGGAGAATTTGAATCCTATAAAGGATTTATTCGAGTGCAGGACTTCGGCTCGGTTGGCAGAAGCAGTCGTTTAAGAACTTGGCGATGTAATCGGATTGTCCACCTACTGTCGGATATAGAAACACGATTCTTCTACCTAACTGAGTTTGACGATTCAATTTTACAAGTGAAAGAGCATGTGCCTTTATACGATTTTGAAGAAGTAGTTGGGGAGCAAGAAGATATAGATATAAGGAAATTTAAGGATAAACAATCGGGATTTCCCTACATTTTAACCACGACCTTTCTAATTACAGTTAGGGGAAATGACGGAAATACCTATGATGTTGCAAGGAGTGTTAAAGCAAGTCATGTATTGGAAAGAAAGGCAGTGATTGAACGCTTCGAGTTAATAAGACGTTATTTTTGGAAAAAAGGTATTGATTGGGCGTTATTAACCCAAAAGGAGCTTCCAATAGTTAAGGCGAAAAACATCGAGTGGATACATCCAGCGAGGTTTTTAGAGGAAACAACGGATTTTACTAAAGGTGATATTTCGTATATTTCAGGAATTCTTTTGGAATCACTCTATAAAAATAAAAGACCAGTTCGGGAGATAACAAGTTCAGTTGATTCTCAACTAAATCTTGAAGCTGGTTCAGGGTTGTTGTTATTTAAACATTTATTAACAACAAAACAGATAAAAATAGATATGAATAAGAAGATTGAATTAAACCAATCGGCAGAAGTTTTAGAGATAGTTCCGCAAGAAAGGCAGGGTGAAATAAAAATTGCTATTGACCGTTAATACGTTAATCGGTTATACGGGAGATTCGTTAAAGGATACCGTTGAAAGAATATTGTGGATTAGCAGTGATTATACAGTTGCAGTTTTGATTGATATTTATGCTAACAAGAGCACTCCAATATATAAAAATGTAGAAGACATTGTTAATGATATTGAGATTAAAGGTGCAACCGTTATTAAAGATGACCCTTTCCAAATTTTTAGAAATGATAATGAGATTAATGAAAAAGAGAAGGAGATTCGGAATAAAGCATGGGAGATAATAAAAGCCATTGCGGAGAAAGAAAATGAACCAGAAGTTTTTAATGCAAAGAAACGTGCAGAACTTGTTAAAAAGGCAAGTGGAAAATTTGGAGTAAGTAATAAAACAGTCTACAAGTATTTAAGGCGATATTGGCAAAGGGGAAAACACATGAATGCCCTTTTGCCAGATTACAAGAATATAGGGAGGTCTCAGGAAAAACAAGCAACAGGTAAAAAAAGGGGGAGACCAAAAAAATATAAAGATATTGTGGGTGAAGGTGTAAATGTCAATGAAGAAACGAAACGGATATTTAGGATAGCACTTAATAAATTTTACTATACAAAGTCTGGTAACTCCTTAAACACTGCATACCAGTTAATGAGGAAGGAATTTTATGCAGATGGTTACAGGATAGATGGAGGCATTAGGAAGCCAATATTAAAACCATCCAGTGAAGTTCCAACCTTTGGACAGTTTAAATACTTCTTTTATAAGGAGCGAAACTTGAAGAAGGAAATATACTCAAGGCAGGGGTCGAAAGAGTATTTGCAAAATCATAGAGCATTATTGGGTAACTCTACGGTAGAGGCTTATGGACCAGGTTATTACGAAATTGATGCCACCATTGCTGATGTTTACTTAGTCTCCAGATATAACAGAAATTGGATAATCGGAAGGCCCGTCATCTACCTCTGTGTGGACAAGTTTTCCATGATGATTACAGGACTATATGTGGGCTTAGAAGGACCTTCTTGGAATGGGGCTATGAGTGCTCTTGCTAATTCGGCAAGTAATAAAGTGGATTTTTGCAAAGAGTACGATATTGAGATTATAGAGGAGCAATGGCCATCCCGCCATCTTTGCGATACTTTGATAGCTGACCGAGAGTTGCAGGGTAAGATGGTTGAGACACTTGTTAGTTCCTTACATGTTAAAGTACAGAACACAAGTCCCTATAGAGCCGATATGAAACCTTTTGTAGAAAGAAAATTTCAAATTATTAATGAGAAATCCGTACAACCATTTTTACCTGGAACTGTGAAAACAGATTTCCGTAAGAGAGGAAGCCGAGATTATCGTCTTGATAGCGTTCTCGATTTGTTCCAATTTACCCAAGTTATGATTTATTCGATTCTCGAATATAACCAAAGTTGGCTTTCTAATTATAATCGTGAAGAAATGATGATTAGCGATGATATAGAGCCTATTCCAATAAAGTTATGGAATTGGGGAATGAAAAATCGTGCTGGTTTATTGCGTTCTGTTTCAGAAGATACTGTGAAATTGTGTCTGATGCCAACTGCAAATGCTTATATAACTGGTAAAGGAATTAAATTCAAAGGGTTATTTTACACTTCTTCAAATCTTATTAGAGAAGGTAGTTTTGAACGTGTTCGTATAAGTGGTAGTGGAGAAAAGATTCATATATCCTATGACCCAAGAAATTTAAACTTCATATATATAAAGAAGGAAGACGGAAAAGAATTTGAGAAATGCCACCTTCTGGATTACCAAGAAGTTCACATAAACAAGAGTATTGAAGAGTTTGAATACTTACAGGAATATGAAAAGTTACTGAAAAAGCAAAAAGAGGATGAACAGTTACAATCCAAAATTGATTTAATTTCAGAGATAGAAAATATCGTTCAAGAAGCAGAGAAAATGACGAGGGAACAGCAGGATGAAACTGAGAGCAAGACACAAAAACTAAAGGGAATTCGTAAAAATAGGCAAATAGAAAAGATGATTAACAAAGAAAATGAGGCATTTGAACTTGATAAGAAAGTGACGAACGAAAAGGGAGAAGTTCTTTCATTTAATAGAATGAATAATCAAGAACCTGAAGAGGGACCAGAAGAGTTTGAAAATGAAATGGCCCTATTAAGAAAGAAGCAGAAGGAGAGAACGTATGGAAAAACAGAATAAAGTAATAATTCCAAACGGTGGAGAAGCTGTAATGGCAAAATATAGAGACCAGGAAGTGATGGAATACAGAAACAATCCTTTTATCGAAGCTCTTCCTCCCATTCTTTCAAAGGAGGAGGTAGTTGATAAATTAGCCTATTATCCACCTTTTAATGAAAATGAACGTAACTTGGATAGTCATATAAGACTGCACCTTGTCCAGCGATTATTCCAATATTACCAGCCAATTTTTCAAACGCTTGATTTGGAGTCAAGGGTCTCCAGGATGATTCGTATGGGTTATGTTCATAAAAATCCTTTTAAACCAGAATTCGCTCAAGGATTGCACGAAAACTACAAGTCGATTCTAAACGCAAACATAGATATGTACAATGGCAATTTAAAAAGCACGTCTTCTGCAATGACGATTTTGGGACCATCAGGAATCGGTAAAAGCCGAATGATAAATGTGGTACTATCAGCTCTACCACAACTTATTGTTCATTCTCGCTATAAGAATAATGATTTTAATATGTATCAGTTGGTCTGGCTTAAATTAGATTGTTCATTCGATGGAAATATTAAAGGTGTTTGTATTGATGCATATAGGAGCTTGGATAGTTTATTGGGTACAAGCTATTATAAGCGGTTTGGTTCAGCAAGAATGCCCATAGCCTCCATGCAACCTGCTTTATCTCAAATGCTTAGGGTTCATGGGGTTGGACTACTGGTAATAGACGAGGTGCAGTCGCTGAGCGTTGCCAAATCTGGTGGAGCAGAAAAAATGATGAACTTCTTTCATTACTTATCTAATATGGGAACTCCTATTCTTTTGATAGGAACACCAAAGGCACTTCCTTATTTAAGAGGCGACCTCCGCCAAGCACGAAGAGGCAGTGGTCAGGGGGATATGGTGATAGAACGCATGAAAAAGGATTTTAATTGGGATTTAATTCTCGAAGGAATGTGGGATTATCAGTGGGTGAGAAAGCCAACTGCTCTTACACAAGAGTTTAAAGATATTTTATATGATGAATCTGGCGGAATAACAGATATTGCGATTAAACTTTTTGTCATGGCTCAAGTAAAGGCAATTTCCAGTGGTAAGGAACAAATAACTCCTGCATTAATAAGAAAAGTGGCAAGAGAGAATTTGCAACTAATTCAGCCGATGATTAATGCTATAAGAAGTGGCGACATTAAAGCTATTTCGAGATACGAAGATATCGCACCTATAGATGTAGAAGGGTTTATTAATCTGGAATTTTCTACTGTTTCTATGAACAATAAAATAAAAGAAATTCAAAAAGCGAAGAAAAAGCAGGAGAAAAATTGGAAGGAAAACGTGAGGGAACAGTCTATCTTAAAGTTAATTGAGTTGGATGTTGAACCAGGCAAGGCAAAAAAGTGTATTGATACTGTGATTGAAAAGCAAGGACAAGAATTTGATATAAAGGGGATTGTAAAAGAGGCGTTTAAGCTGTCTATAAATATAGAAGAAAGTAGCCCTATACCGACTAAATTACCAAAGAAAATGGAGTTGCAAAACAAGCAAGATTTAAGATTGATTGTTTCGGAAGGAAAAGCAAATGGTCTATCTGCCCATGAAGCACTTAAAGAAAAAGGAATTATTAAAGTGATAGAAAATGATTTCTTCAGTGTGGGGTGAGAATAATGGTTGGTTTTTTTCCAACACCGTATCCGAATGAGTTGTTATATAGTACATTAGCACGTTTCCATATAAGAAGTGGGAACATCAGCCCCAAGGCAACCATTGAAGAGTTATTTGGCTCTCGTTCTGTCACTACTGTTGTCGATTTACCAGCCAACATAGATAGCTTGATAAGCAATTTACCGATTGGAAGTGCATATACTGTGGAAAATTTGATAATGGAGAACACTTTATATCCATTTTATAGTGCCTTTCTTCCGCCAGAACGTGCCAAAAGCATCTTGCAATCTATGAAGGGTAACAGCGGTGGAAGCATCCATAATCGAATAGGTGTTATGGCAAGTACAATTGCAGAGAATAGATATATTAGGATGTGCAAAGAGTGTGCGACAGAGTCATTAAAGAAATATGGAGAAGTGTATTGGGTGAGAAGTCACCAAATTCCTGGGATTATTATTTGTTCAAAGCATAAGACCTTACTGTACAACAGCAAAGTATTAGTACATCACTTTAACAAAAATGAGTTTGTTCCAGCAACTGTAGACAATTGCAATTTAACCGAAGAACATACAACCTCAAAGAATATAGAAGATGCTATAGAATCTGAATTTATCCCCAATTATATTCAAGTTGTAGATAATGTGGATAAACTATTAAACAATCGTTATTCCAATAAGCCACCTGAATGGTTTTTCTCTCAATATATAGAGAGGTTAAAGTTGATGGGATTAGCAAATATAAATGGAAGTGTAAAGCAAAAAGAACTTCGAGAGCAGTTTCTTGAGTTTTATGGGGAGAATTTATTAACGATAGTCCAATCATCCGTTACTAATAATGAAAGTTGCTGGTTAAGTATGATGGTTAGAAAACCACGTAAAACTGTTCATCCAATTAGACATCTGCTGATGATTCAATTTTTAGGAATTATGTTGGAAGACTTATGGAATGAGGAAAATGAGTATTTACCTTTTGGCAAAAGTCCTTTTCCATGTTTAAATGCGGGAGCAGACCATTATTTACAGCCAGTAATTACTGAAGTGTCTATACGGTATGACAGTAAAATCAAGCGGCCAGTTGGGACATTTAGCTGTTCCTGTGGGTTTGTTTACGCACGAAAGGGACCCGATAGTAGTGAAGATGATAGGTACAAGGTTGGAAGAGTAAAAGAGTTTGGAGAAGTATGGAAATCAAAGCTAAAAGAACTTTTTCAAATGAATTTAAGTATGAGAGAAATCGCAAGAAGATTAAAGGTAGATGTAAATACGGTAAAGAAATATGGTCAGAATTTAGGAGAAACCGAAGTGGAACTCGGTTATAAAAGAAAAGACAATCTTATTAACAAGGATAGTTTTCGTAATGAATGGCTGGATTTGCAGAAGCGATATCCCGAAAAGAGTAAAACGGAACTGCGGAAGGTTAATAGTGGTCTTTATACTTGGCTATATCGCAATGATAGGGAGTGGTTAAATTCAAACTC
>NZ_DALZDK010000009.1:41979-67144 GCF_031978665.1 Niallia sp.
CTCCAAAAAAGAAGCAAATTACTATGGTAAATAATCGGGTGGATTGGGATAAAAGAGATGTGGAAACTCATGAGTCCGTAAAGGAAATTGTAGAAGAAATACTTAATTCCCCTAATAAGCCTGAAAGAGTAACGATAAGCAGAGTTGGGAAGAAAGTAGGCAAATTATCCTTGCTGGAAAAGCATCTATTCAAGTTGCCTCAAACCAATGAATACTTGCTACAACATATTGAATCGGTAAGAGATTTTCAAATTCGCAGAATCAAATGGGCGATTAAAGAATGCCAACGAGAAGGATATGATGTGCAATGGTGGAGAGTAGCGAGGGTAGCTGGTATTCGGGGTGAATGGATAGAGGAATTAGAAGTGGAGTTTGAAAGGATAAGTAGCATTATTTCATAAGATTAGTTTAGCAAGGTTTGGCTTGATATTGGGAAGAGCTGTAGGTATCATAAATTTATAGAAAATAATAATTATTTGAAATGAGGAAACAAAATGGCGACTTTTTATATTAATCGCAAAAGTCCATATTGCATAAATTAACGCTCAGTCATAGGACTGGGCGTTTTTAATTGTGTTTGTTTCCAAACTGTATCGAAAGGAGGAGAGAGAATGTTGTTGGAAAAGTTGAAAGGGTCTTTACAAAATCTTTCTATTGAATTAATTGGAGACGCACTTACTATTGCTGTTTCTTTAGTCATTGGCTACTATGTGAAAGTTTTCTTTCTTATGTAGTTAGCTTTATTAAAGACTGTAATCAAAAGGAGATGACTAATTTGTGAATGAAATGAGTTTCGTGGATGTTATAAACAGGTCAGATTACAACTTAAAGAACGATGATGAATAGGAACAAGGAGGATATAAGAATGAATAAGGGATTTAAGCAGGAAAAGGAAATTGATATTACCGAATTGATGGAGGTGTTATCATTTAATGCTGAATTAGAATTGGATAATGATATTCGAGAATGGTTACAAACACCGCCTGTTAAATTGCAGAATTATGGATATGAGGTGGAAAGGGAAGAGGAGTATTTTGCAACACTAAACGAGATTTCAGAATATCTATTGGAGAGATGATGAAATAAGAATCGCAAATAAAGGAGGGAAGTCTTAATGGAACAAGATTGGATGGAAAAGTTTAGAGCAGAACTTCTGGAGGATATGAAAAAGGAAGCAAGGCAAGAGATAGCGGAAGAAATGGCAAGAATTTATCTGGAGACCACTGATTATGATGATGAACCAATATCTGAAAGGTTTGGAGTGCCTATTTACAAAATAGAGCAATTTAGAGAAGACCATAAAAAGTGGCAGTTCGCAAAACAATTAGAGATAACAGAAGAACCAGCTTTTCTTGAGGACAATGTGATTTCATTGTGCTTACCAAAAGACATGTTTCTAAAGAAGGGAAAACTGGATGGGGCTGAAAATATGCTTTTGCTCGGTTTACATGCCACAGGATTAAAGCGATTTTTAGAACTCATCTCCGATGATACAAGGAAGACATTGCGAAAGATGCTAACTGAACAAGATTTAGACGTTAAAGAGGAGGGGGAAGAGTGAATTACTATCAAATGTTAGAGAATTTGCATGTTGTTTCCAATAATAAAGATAGAGATGATGAGAACTTCTGGTCACAAGAGGTATATAGCCAATCTGATTTTTCCAGTGCGTGTTTAGATGCCCATCTACTGGTAAGGAAAAATATTTGTAAACAAGTTGAGTGGGGAAAAGAACAAAATGAAGAATGAGCAAGAAATACCAAAAGAATATTGTCCGTATTGTGGCAAGAATTTGATAAGAATTCTTTCGGAACAAGAGCAAAAGAAATACAAACTTCGATACGTAAGTGAGAAAATTGGCGTTTCCAATTGGGATTCTATCTTTGCATGGAAATGTCCTTATTGTACTAAAACCTGGAGGAGGTAGTTATGACCTTATGTTAATCCCAAAGATAGAAGCTCAGCTTATTAATTATAAGATTTACGAAGAATATACTCCTACATTAAACAAGTTAGAATTCTTTCAAGGAGTTTTCCTCCCTTTTAACAATGAAAGACAAAAAATGTTGATGTTGTGCTTATTCAATATGGGCATCAGAGAATTTATCAGTATTCTTCCACAGGAATCAAAAGAAGAATTATTGTGTTTGCTTCAACAAGATTTGAAAGAATGATTTAATTTACACAACTTTCCTGCATTTACTTTCTGTTTGTTTAGAGTTTTGGTAAAATATGATAGCGGAGCTTTGGGTTTTCGTGCATCGAAAGGATATTTTTATGAGAACGAGCACCCTTTTTGCTTTACGAAACAACCACCTTTTTTGCGGAGCTTAAAGGTGGTTGTTTTCATTACTGTGTGTATTAATGCAGGAAGGCAAAAATTCCCTTTTTGACATAAAAATAGGGAGAAGTATTTATTTTACCAAATTGAGTAAAGTTGCTAAGGTAACTCTTTTCTTCGATAGTCTTAATTGAAATATGTAAAGAGTACGGTAAATGTCATTGACGAGATTACTAAACCATAATAAGCAGATAAAAGAACTTTTCAAGTCAATTCCAAATATGAAACAGTTTTTTCAGACACTTAATGAAGGTCCTGCCTTTCCTGTGAAAGCACCAATTATTGTGAAATCAGATGGTAGAGCAAACCCCATTGTAGGACACGCATATGATTATTGGTTAAGAGCGTTTATACAACGAATAAATAACCGCTTACAAGAAAATGATAATTTAGTTGCTTATCAGGGTCTATCCTTGCTTTTTACAGAGAAAAAATTTTTCGATAAAGATGCTTACAAATATCACCTTCCATTCATAAAAGAAGAAGAAAAAGAGTTCGGTAATTATTATTATGAGACCTATTTGAAATGAAAGAAGAGAATAAAACAACTGATGAATGGTTTGAAGCAGTCCTTGATTAAATACATGAAAAATACACGGATGAAATCCTTGAAAATATGGAGCTAAAGTTTTTTGGGGACTTTACAATAACTACCCATTATTCTGAAGGGGAAATTATTTATGATA
Source organism: Niallia sp. (assembly GCF_031978665.1). Classification (NCBI taxonomy): domain Bacteria; kingdom Bacillati; phylum Bacillota; class Bacilli; order Caryophanales; family Bacillaceae; genus Niallia; species Niallia sp. The sequence goes on from NZ_DALZDK010000009.1 coordinate 45,007, forward strand.
ATATTATTGAAAGAAGAAATTCTTACATTTTAGGGGAATCAGTTGATGATACTCAACTGATGGAAGATTGTATGATACTGGGGAATTTGGATGCTTTCTATCGTTCTAATTATATACATGAACAAGGTGTTTTTTATGTGTCAGAAAAGGATATCACAGACTTGTTAAATTTAACAAGAGAGACTCAAAAGTTTTCTTCTCTTTTCATAATGAACCATACTCTTATATGTAATCCTTCATTTGAAAAAGCATCTATTTTAGTAGGAGGAGCAGATGCTGATATTTTAATAGATAGCACGTTGATTGAGATAAAAACTGAGTCCCAGTTTGGATATAAAGCAGACCATATGAGGCAACTTATCGGATATTATATTTTATCTCTCTTTACACCTTCCTTTCCTAAAATAGATAAGTTGGCTATTTATAATTCAAGATTTTGTCGATATGTTTACATCAATATTGATGATATATTTGATTACTTTGATTTGATTGGTTTTGCTAAAGAATTTATTGAGATTCTCCTTGAAAGAAATTCGCTGTTAAACAAAGATAAAGACGTAATTCAGCAGTCTTTTGTAACCAAAACGAAAGATTTCCAGAAGTGAAAATAATATTATTTCATTTAAATATTTTTCAACAGGGATTTCAAAACTTCCTTAAAATAGGAAGTTTCTATAAATATTCAAGTAACTGGGAATGTTAAAAGGTTATTATTCATTAAATTGTTCAAGGGAGTGTTTATATTTGTTTTATACAATCGCATTATTTCTGTTTGCAGGAATTGCTGAGATTGGAGGAGGTTATCTTATTTGGCTGTGGCTAAGGGAAGGTAAGCCGTTTTATTGGGGTATATTTGGAGGTGTTGCATTAGCTTTATACGGTGTTATTGCTACATTTCAAACCTTTCCATCGTTTGGAAGAGTCTATGCGGCCTATGGAGGAGTATTTATAATACTTTCCGTATTATGGGGATGGGGTATTGATAAAAAGACACCAGATTTATATGACTGGGTGGGTGCAGGTATATGTTTAGTTGGTGTTTCAGTGATGTTGTTTGCACCACGCCAATAACAATTCCTTTAATAGAAGGGTATTGCTTTTTTAGTCTTAAGAAAAATGTATAACACTATCCTTGACCGTGTACTATAGTACACGGTTTATACTTTTATATGGGGTGAATAATTTGAGTTATCGTATTAGTGAATTTGCGGATAAGTGTAGGGTTAATAAAGAAACCATTAGATACTACGAACGAAAGAATTTATTACAAGAACCTTCTCGAACAAATTCAGGTTATCGGACATATTCAGAGGATGATGTTAAGCGTGTAGGGTTTATTAAACGAATGCAAGAGCTTGGTTTTTCTTTGAATGAAATTTATAAATTACTTGGGGTTGTAGATAAAGATGAAATTCGATGCCAGGACATGTTTGAATTTGTATCAAAAAAAGAAGAAGAAGTTAAAAAACAAATAGAAGATTTAAAGCGTATTGAACGCATGTTGAAAGATTTAAAGAAAAGATGTCCAGATGAAAAGGAGTTACATGAATGCCCCATTATTGAAGCGTTGATTGAGGACTAATAAGAAGGGAGATTTTTATGAAACATAAAAAGAGCTTTATTGTAGGAATGGTAGGGATATTTGTTGTTCTACTATGTTGTGCTACACCTATATTAGTTATTTTATTAAGTGCTATTGGATTAGGGGCGATAACTGGCTATTTAGATTATATTCTAATTCCAGTTTTAGCAATTTTTCTTGCCTTAACTCTCTACTCTTATAATAAGTTGAATAAATCGAATTCTAAGAATGATTCTTGTTGCTCTTAAGATATAGGTGGTGATAGTGATGAAAGAGAAAGTTTCACAAGTAGCAACACTATTTTCTGGATTTCTGATGGCAGGTTGTTGTTTAGGACCTGTAATTTTGATTCCTCTTGGTTTAACAGGTTTTGCTGGAGGATTAGCAATTTATGCAACGAAATATCAAACGATGCTAATAACGGTTACGTTGGTTTTATTAGCTTACTCATTTTATTTGATTTATGGGCGAAAGTGTAAAAAGAAAAGTTCTATTATTGGATTATGGATTACAACGGTTTTGGTATTTGGGATGTTTGTTTATACGCTAATTTCCAAAGGGTACTTGTAGGAAAGGGGTATTTATTGTGCGGGTTCAACAGGTTTTAGCCATCATTTTATTTTTGTTTTTACTTTTTCTTTCTGCGTGTAGTAATGAAAAAGAGATACAAACTATTACAAGTAATAATAGTAACTCCGTATCGTTTACAGTAACAGATATGTATTGTGCAAGTTGTCCATTTGTCGTAGAAAGTGCGATAAATAAAGTGGATGGGGTAAATAATGTAATTATTGAAACAAAAGGAACAGAGGGAACTGTAACGGTTTCTTATGATGATGTAAAAACAGATATTAAAATCATTCAAGAGTCCGTTTTGGATTTAGGTTACGGTGTAAAATAAAGGAGGATAAAACACATGAAAAAATATCGGATAAAGATTGAGGGAATGACTTGTACAGGGTGTGAAGAGCATGTAGCTGTCGCACTTGAAAATATAGGAGCTAAAAACATAAAAGCTAATTTTAGTCGTGGTGAAGCTGTATTTGAATTACCTGATAATAAAGAGATTGAAACTGCCAAAAGAGCTATCAATGAAGCAAAATATCAACCTGGTGAAATAGAAGATGTGTTATCAAAGGAAGATGTGGATTTAGGTAATGAAGGTGATTATGACCTGCTTATTATCGGTTCTGGTGGAGCGGCCTTTTCGGCCGCCATTAAAGCAATAGAATATGGGGCAAAAGTTGGGATGATTGAGCGTGGAACGGTTGGGGGAACATGCGTAAATATTGGTTGTGTTCCTTCAAAAACCCTTTTACGAGCTGGGGAAATCAATCATTTAGCAAAATCAAATCCATTTATTGGGTTACAAACATCTGCTGGAGAAGTAGAATTAGCACCGTTAGTAAAGCAAAAGAATGAATTGGTTAGTGAACTCCGCAATCAAAAATATGTTAATTTAATTGATAAATATGGATTTGATTTAATTGAGGGTGAAGCTAAATTTGTTGATGAAAGTATAGTTGAGGTAAATGGAAGAAAACTTTCAGCAAAACGCTTTTTAATCGCAACAGGTGCTTCTCCATCTTTACCACCGATTGCAGGACTTGAAGAAGTAGATTATTTAACAAGTACAACGCTACTTGAATTAAAAAAAGTTCCAAAACGCTTAACGGTAATTGGTTCAGGGTATATTGGAATGGAACTTGGGCAACTTTTTCATCATTTAGGTTCGGAAGTTACACTTATGCAAAGAAGTGAGCGTCTATTAAAAGAATATGACCCTGAGATTTCTGAAGCAGTGGAAAGAGCTTTAACAGAACAGGGTATAAACCTAATAAAAGGGGCAACTTTTGAGCGTGTGGAACAAGAAGGAGAAATAAAAAAGGTTTATGTAACGGTTGAAGGAAAACGAAAAATAATTGAATCAGAGCAACTCCTTGTTGCAACAGGTAGAAAACCAAATACAGATTCTCTAAATTTAAGTGTAGCAGGTGTTGAAGTGGGAAACCGCAAAGAAATAAAAATAAATGAATATGCTCAAACAAGTAATGAAAAGATTTATTCTGCTGGGGATGTAACACTTGGACCACAATTTGTGTATGTAGCGGCCTATGAAGGTGGAATTGTCGCTGATAATGCAATTGGTGGGTTAAATAAAAAATTAGATTTATCGGTTGTACCAGGTGTTACATTTACAAATCCTTCGATTGCAACCGTTGGTTTAACAGAAGAACAAGCAAAAGAAAAAGGATATGATGTCAAAACATCTGTATTACCTTTAGAAGCTGTTCCAAGAGCAATTGTGAATCGTGAAACCACAGGTGTATTCAAAATAGTGGCAGATGCGAAAACATTAAAGATATTAGGAGTCCATGTTGTATCTGAAAATGCTGGTGATGTAATTTATGCAGGAACATTAGCTGTGAAATTTGGTCTAACTGTTGAAGACTTAAAGGAAAGCCTTGCACCATACTTAACAATGGCAGAAGGGTTAAAGTTGGCTTCTCTTACGTTTGATAAAGACGTTTCAAAATTATCTTGTTGTGCAGGATAGAAGGTCTGTACATGTTCTTCTTAAACAAATGGTGCTTTACTTCAATAAGGAGTAAAGCATTTTTTATTCAATTAACCTTGAGTATTTAATTCCTTACTTTTTTATCATTTTGGATTTTAATTCCAATAATTTTTCTGTACATACCATTTAGCATAATTGGTGAATCCATTTGTATGGATAATTGCTTAGAAAATGGATTAGCCACTTGTTCAAATCTCAATCCAATATCTGTACCCAACAAGGAGATAAGCGGTCTTATTCCCCTTTTGAAAAGGGATAGTTCTTGGTTCTCAGGAACGAATTTATCAAATATCAATATTCTCCCTTTAGGTTTCGTTACTCTAATCATCTCTTCCATACACTTATGAGGATTTGGGACAACAGAAAGAAGTAAACTTGCTATTACAATGTCAAAAGATTCATCAGGAAATGTTAAATCCTGTGCATCCATTTGCAGGAATGTAATATCTGTATGATGAAACTTTTCTCTTGCTTTATCCAGCATGTCACTGGAAAAATCAATGGCTGTTATGTCGATATCATTATGAGGGACATACTCTAAATCTGCACCTGTACCACAACCTACGAAGAGTACCCTTTCCTCCTGAACCCATTCTATATCCTTAAATACCTCTCTTCTTGCTTTTAAAAAAATTCCTTTATTGAAAAATTGGTCATAAAATGGCGACCATACTTTATAGATAATTTGATTCCATGTGCTATTCATTTTAGAACTCCTCGTTTAAAAACTTTATTGTGTATCTGTATTCTTTGGAATATTAATAAAATCCTTTAATTTGTGGGATTTTCATAAAGATAAGAATAATTTTTCGTTTCATTCAAATATATATTTGAATAACAAAGGGGTTAGAGTTATAATATATTCAAATAAACATTTGAATGAGAAAGGAGAAGTGAATGTGAGTAAAAAAGATACATGTGAAATTTATTGCTACGATGAAGAGAAAGTAAATCGAGTTCAAGAGGAAATCGAGAAGGCAGATATCAGTAATATTTCCAAAGTATTTAAAGTAATAGGTGATGAAAATCGTACTAAGATTGCGTATGCTCTTTGTCAAGAAGATGAACTATGTGTTTGTGATGTTGCCAATATCTTAGGTACATCTGTAGCGACAGCCTCCCATCATCTTCGTACTCTTCATAAACTTTCTATATTAAGGCATCGAAAAGAAGGGAAATTGGCTTTTTATTCATTAGACGATGACCATATTAAACAGTTAATCCTTATTGCATTGGAACATAATCAGGAGGTGAAAGCACATGTCTGAACAACAACAAACGAAAACTTATAGAGTACAAGGTTTTACTTGTGCAAATTGTGCATCAATATTTGAAAACAACGTCAAAGCACTTGAAGGAGTTCAAGATGCGAAAGTAAATTTTGGTGCATCGAAAGTTGATGTTATTGGAAATGCAACTATTGAAGAGTTAGAAAAAGCAGGGGCATTTGAAAATTTAAAGATAAGAAATGAAAGAGAGCAAGTTGTTAAGCAAGAATCTTTTTGGAAACAAAAAGAAAATATAAAAGTATATATATCAGCAGTCTTACTATTGATAAGTTGGATGATGACCAAACAATATGGTGAGGAAAGTCTAATTCCGACTATAGGCTATGCACTTTCTATTTTGATTGGTGGCTATTCCCTATTTATCAAAGGACTTAAAAATTTAGTTCATTTAAAGTTTGATATGAATACCTTGATGACGGTAGCCATATTAGGAGCATCTGCTATTGGAGAATGGGGCGAAGGAGCAACTGTTGTTATCCTGTTTGCAGTTAGCGAAGCATTAGAAAGATACTCAATGGATAAAGCTCGTAATTCTATCCAATCCCTAATGGATATAGCACCAAAAGAAGCTCTTATTCGTAGAGGAAATAAAGAGATTACGGTTCAAGTTGATGACATTCAAATAGACGACATTATGATAGTAAAACCAGGTCAGAAACTTGCAATGGATGGGATTGTTGTAAAAGGAACATCTACTATCAATCAAGCGGCCATTACGGGTGAATCTGTACCAGTAGTAAAAAAAGTCAATGAAGAGGTATATGCTGGTACGTTGAATGAAGAAGGATTATTAGAGGTAAAAGTTACGAAACGTGTTGAGGATACCACTCTTTCCAAAATCATTCATATGGTGGAGGAAGCACAAGCGGAAAAAGCACCATCCCAGGCGTTTGTAGACAAATTTGCAAAGTATTATACACCAGGAATTATTATTATTGCCCTATTACTGGCAGTAGTTCCTCCCCTATTCTTAAACGGAGATTGGCAGGAGTGGATTTATAGAGGTTTGGCAGTTCTTGTTGTAGGTTGTCCTTGTGCGTTGGTCATTTCAACACCAGTATCCATTGTAACTGCCATAGGAAATGGAGCGAAAAATGGTGTTTTGATAAAAGGTGGAATTCACTTAGAAGAAACAGGGGCATTAAAAGTTATTGCATTTGATAAAACTGGAACACTTACAAAAGGTCTTCCTTCTGTTACAGATATTGTCGCTTTTAATGAAGAAGAACAAAAAATAATGACGATTACATCTGCAATTGAAAAGGGGTCACAGCATCCGTTAGCTTCAGCCATTATAAGAAAAGCTGAAGCCGATAATTTACCTTATAAAGATGTGAATATAGAGAACTTCCAGTCGATTACAGGAAAAGGTGTAAAAGCAGATATCGATGGAACGACTTATTATGTAGGTAGTCCAAATTTATTCGAGGAATTATATAGCATAGAAAAGAATATTAAACAACAGATAACTAATATGCAAGAGCAAGGAAAAACAGTGATGGTCTTAGGAACTTCTAAAGAGATTATGTCTCTTATTGCAGTGGCAGATGAAGTAAGGGAGAGTTCTAAAGAGGCAATTCGTAAACTTCATCAAATTGGCATTGAAAAGACGGTCATGCTTACAGGAGATAATGAAGGAACAGCTAAAGCAATCGGTAAAGAAGTTGGTGTCATGGAGATACAAGCTGAACTTTTACCAGAAGATAAGTTAGTCTATATTAAACAGCTTCGTAGTAAATATGATAAAGTAGCAATGGTCGGAGACGGAGTAAACGATGCACCTGCCCTTGCATCTGCAACAGTGGGTATAGCAATGGGCGGAGCTGGAACGGACACAGCATTAGAGACTGCGGATATTGCTTTGATGTCTGATGATTTAAGTAAACTTCCATATACAATCAAACTAAGTCGAAAAGCGTTGGCAATCATTAAGCAAAATATTACTTTTTCATTAGGCATTAAGTTACTTGCCTTGGTACTTATTGTTCCAGGCTGGTTGACATTGTGGTTAGCCATCTTTGCAGATATGGGAGCAACATTGATTGTTACCCTAAACAGTTTAAGATTATTGAAAGTAAAGGAATAATGGAAAAATGTTAGCACTCAATCCCTAATCCCTTTTTTCCTATCACCTGCTTCTATGTTATAGCAAAAAGAAGTTTTACCCAAGGCAAATAAACTGTAGCCTTGGTCAAATAAGTTGTTCCCTAAAACGAGTGAAAATCGGAGTATCTCCTCCAGTTTTCCTCGTTTTTTTGTGTCCAAAGGCAGAGGGAGAGCCAGAAAAAAGCATAAGAAAGGCAAGAATAAATGTCAGAGGAAATGCATGACAATGCCCGATAAATCAACGATTTCACAAAAGAAGGCGAGAAGAAAAGAGTGAAAAAAGGCAGGAGAAAAAGCAGGAAAAAACCTTGACCCTGAACTCATTTTATTCCTGTTCCTACGGAACAACTTATTTTCCTAAAAAATCATGATTCTGACAAAAAATAGGAGAGAAAAGGAGCGAGTTAGGGAAGAACTTATTTTCCTACAGAAATTGGGGAAATGGGAGAAAGGCAGGAATGACAAGGGTTTGGGAGAAGGGGGGAGTTACCGTTTATTTTTGACAACTACAAGTAATAAGGATGCCCTTATTGCATTACTGAAAAGAAAAAGATACTAATTTCTGAACTTCTTCAATTATTTCATTATTTGATAAAGATATTGACTCTACAACTGATATTTCCGCTGCATCGTATACTATCCTTGAGAATAGTAAAAGATTAAATTCTGTTATTTCGTTATTTAAAGTAGATTTTAGGTGTAACCGCAGAACATCAAGCATTTTCTCCCTTAATAATGGAAAGAGTTTTAAATAGCTGTAAGGACAACTCTCTTTTACTCTGGACAGATATTCCTCAACTGCTTTATACAAACTTTCAATTTGTTTCTCATTCCATTCATTCGTGTGGTTTGTATATCGCTTGACAGTTTTACTTGCTGACTCATAAATCATATTATCAAAGAGTTGGTACTTATCCTGATAATGGGCATAAAATGTGGCCCTATTTACATTTGCTCTTTCTGTAATATTTTTTATTGTTATATCCTCAATATCTTTCTTTTCTAATAGTTCACTAAAGGCATCTTCAATGGCTTGTTTTGTAGGTGTATTTCTCGTATTTTTTACTTTCATTATTTTTCTCCCTTATCACAACATATCGTAGATTTTGTTGGTTGTTACTTATTTTATAGTGTTCTATAATCACCTTAAAGCAACAACAGTTGTTTTAATTATACCAAAAAAAGGTGGTTAAATACATGAAAAAAACAATTGCAATTATAGGTGCAGGACCAGGTTTAGGATTGTCTTTAGCAAAGAAGTTTGGTTCAAACGGTTTTAATGTTGCTTTAGTCTCCAGAGATGAACAAAAGCTAATTAAATTGGTTGATGAGCTTACATTAATGGACATTGAATCGAAGCACTATGTTACTGATGTTCGGGATCTGGAAAAGTTAGAATCTACTTTAGTACAAATAGAAGAAGACTTTGGAAAAATTGATGTTGTGGAATTTAGCCCTTATGCGGGACCAACTACTTTTAAGCACGTTTTAGAGTTGGAAATAGATGATGTGGAAGATGATTATAAAACATTTGTACTACCAGCTGTCAAATTAGTCCAAATGGTACTACCTTCCATGCGACAAAATAAATCTGGAGCAATCCTATTTAATTCAGGAATTTCAGCCCTATATCCAATCCCGCAACTAGGGAATACAGGGATTGTAAGTTCTGGTTTACGAAATTACGCACAAAACTTACACAATCTATTAAAAGAAGATGGGGTTTATGTTGGTTTCCTAGCCATATCAGCATTGATTGAGAAAGGTACAGACGGAGATCCTAATTTAATCGCAGATATTTGGTACGAGTTGTATAGTAAACAAGATAAGTTTGAAACTGTCTTCCCTGAGTTAAACATATAGAACATTTCTTGTAGTCACAAAAAGAGCCGGTATTCTTTTACTTAGAATATCGGCTTCCTTAACTAATAAAACAACGAATGAATATCAAGGAGTGGATGTTATGAAAAACATACTTATAACAGGCGGTACGGATGGAATTGGCAAAGGGATAGCAATGAATTATTTAGAAAATGGGCATCGTGTTATTTTCATAGGAAGTTCATTAGCTAAAGGAGAGCAAATATATCAAGAAGCAGAGCAAATGAATGCAGCAGATAGAGCTATTTTTATACAAGCTGATTTAAGTCTTGTAAAAGAAAATAAGAGGATTATAGAAGAAGTGAAGGATACGGTTCAAGTATTGGATAAAGTAATTTTTTGTGCTACAAGTCACAAGTCTCAAAATGACCTTCTTGATACCGCAGAAGGTTACGAGTTTAATTTTGCATTAAGTTATTTAAGCAGATATATCCTTAGCTATGGCTTAATGGATTTACTAGAGAATTCAGAGGAACCAGTCATCCTCAATGTATGTGCACCAGGAATGAAAGGCGAAGTGAATCTTGAAGATATACAGAATAAACAAAAAAGCAAAGGTTTAAAAACAATGTACCATAATAGTCGCTTAAATGATTTACTGGGTGTTTCATTTGAACAAAAAAATAAAAGTGGCCATATCAAATATATCCTTTTCAACCCATGGGCAGTACAAACGCAAGGATCATTCGAAGCATATCAAAATTCATTAACCAAAAATATGATGAAGTTCATTTATAAGGTTATTGCAAGTTACAATTGAATATGCTAGAATCCAGTTTATATTATAAAAATGAACAGGTGATTACTAATGCAGGTTTTAAAAGAAGAAGTTAGAAATAGAATTTTACATGCAGCTGTTGTCGAATTTAATTCAAAAGGGTACTCAAAAGCTTCTATGAGGAATATAGCTAAGATTGCTGACATGACCATAGGGAACATATATCGTTATTACAAGAACAAAGAAGAATTGTTTGATGCAATAGTCAAACCTGTTTATGAGCAATACTGTAATAGTTTGGAGAGTATGAGAAAAAAGGTGCATCTAAGTTATTCAGATAGTGTTCAAAGCAGGGTGAGCTATTACGATAAATTTGAAAAAACGTTAATGGAACTTTTTAAATCTTTTACTGCTGAAATGTCGATTCTTTTTAATAATAGTGAAGGTTCAAAGTATGAATGTGTAAAGGAGGACTTAATTAACCTTTCTTTTTCTGCTTTAGAAAGTATGTTCCTAGAGACTAACAAGAACCCTATGAAAGGATTAAGTCTATACCAGACAGCACTTGCTCAAATGTTTGCGACTTCTCTCATAGAAGGCATATGTATCATTCTGCGAGATAATAACGAAGGAGAAACTTTCAATAAACTTATGGATCAGTTTATATCCATGTATGCAAACGGAATGAAAGATGCCATTAGCAAATTAAAAGAGTAAAAGTACGCCATTTTATTAGATATTAACAACCGGAAATTAAGGAGAGGTAATATGAATAGTAGTCAAGAAAAACACCTTCGAGGGAAAATGAAAAAGATTGTTCGAATAGTTCTTATATTTTTAGGAGTCATCGGAATTATTCTTCTGTTTGGATTAGGACAATATATTATTTCAGACGATAGTAAAACCTACTCTTTTTTAAATGTAGAAGGGATAAATACTAACCTGGAAAACGCTGAAATCCATATTGAAACCGTTCAAGGGAAGGAAAATAAAACTCATATTGAAGTAGTTGCTAAAGGAAAAAGTATGACAAATGATATTTATATTACAAACGAGGGAAATTCGGTTAATATCGACCAAAAATCTATGTTCCGATTAGGAATTTTCGGTAACTTGAAAATAATAGTTAAGGTTGAAGTAAAAGAAAATCAGTTTGATCATTTGAATTTGTCCAATGAATCCGGAGCTATTAGTATTAAACATGCTAATAGTAATAATATAACGATCCAAACAGAATCTGGGGATGTCAGTTTAGACGACATATCAACTAAAAATACTTCTGTATCTTCCTCGTCTGCTAAGATTTCGTTAGGGAATATTACCAACTCAAACAAACTGGAAATTAAAACTCAGTCCGGGGCAATTACGTTAAAGGATGTAGAAAGCAAAGAGTTATCTATTCAATCATCATCCGGCTCACAACATGGTGAAGAGATAGTAACTTCTAATCTTACAACTCAATCAGATAGTGGGAGTGGCAGCTATGAATTTAGTGAAGCATTAGTTGAACTGAATGCGGATTCCAAAAGTTCTTCAGGAAACATAGAGTATATTTTTCAAAATGATATTCCGTTAGACATTAATTGGTCTGGTAAGAAAATGAAAAATCAAATTACAAATGATAAAAATGCAACAAATAAAATAAACATGAAAACTAATTCAGGAAATATGTCAGTAAAAAGGAAATAATTAATTGTAACTTCTACTCGAATGGGGTCTACGTTGCTTTTGATGTAGACCATTGTTTTAGAAAACGGGGGAATTAAAATGAATAAAAAATCTGGGGGAAGGTTCCTATATATAGATAATCTAAGGCTCCTGATGATAATTTTAGTCGTTCTGGTACATGCAGCAATCACATATAGTGGCATCGGTAGTTGGTATTATAAAGAAAGCGTAAATCTCTATCCCATTTCAAATGTCCTTTTTTCCTTCTTTTTGTCTTTTACTCAGGCATACTTTATGGGCTTTTTATTTTTGTTATCCGGTTATTTTGTGCCAGGTTCTTTTGATAAGAAGGGTTTTTCAAGATTTATAAAGGATAGATTGATTAGATTGGGAATTCCAACTTTACTATATATGTTATTAATCTATCCATTCATTAAATACTTTTTAACAGGTTCAAGTAGTAAGCCGACTTTTATGAGCTATTATCTGGACTATATGGTGAGTTTAGATTTTATTGGTGGATCAGGACCTTTATGGTTTGCTCTGGCATTGCTTATTTTTACTATATGCTATGGGCTAATAAGACTTCTTGTAAAAAAACAGCCAACTGACAGTGATAAAGAAATGCCCGGATTTAAAGGAATTGTATTTCTTATTGTATTAATAGCGATATGTACGTTTGCTGTTAGAATTGTACAGCCAATTGGTTCGAGCATTTATAATATGCAACTTAGCTTCTTTTCGCAATATATTATCCTCTTTATAATAGGGATATTAGCTTATAGAAATCGATGGTTCTCAAAACTTGAGTATAAGTTTGGGATTAAGTGGTTAAAAGCCGCAACTATACCAGGCATTATCTTTTGGATAATAATTATTCTGACAAGTGGAGCGTTAGAGGGAAAAGAATATTTTACAGGTGGTTTACGATGGCAAAGTGCTGCATATTCATTGTGGGAATCTTTTACTGCCGTTGCAATGTCGATTGGACTAACTGCTCTTTTTAAAGAAAAATTCAATAAGCAAAACAAATTTATGAAAGTCTTAGCTGATAATTCGTTTGCAGTTTATGTGTTTCATGCACCTATTCTAGTAATGGTATCAATAATCATGCAGGGAGTTTTCCTTCCACCCATAGTGAAATTTTTGATTGCCAGTATTGTAAGTTTAGCTATTAGTTTTACGTTTGCAAACTATGTAGTGAAGAAAACTCCATTCTTAAATAAAGTTATAAAATAATAAGGGGAAAGTGTGGATAATGTATGTAAAGAAACATACAACATGATGCATCTATCTAAATTCTTATCCCCAATTTACTATGTCTACTAGGTCTGCATATGTTCTTAGATAAAAATAACTTTCCTATTCTTGAAGGTTATCCGGTACTTCTCCCGGCAGGCCTTCGGTTTTTTTAATTTCCAAAAGTAGAAAAAAATCCAATCCAATCAATATCTAACGACCCCATTTTTTAATATAAATTCATTTCTAGTCTAATAATGAAATAGGAGGTGAAGAATCTAAAGAAGACCATGTGTCATATTTAAGAAGCGATAATCCCATTCATTTGGACATGGTACCAAATGAAAAAGGACAACGATGTAAAAATCGACTGTCCTTTTTTTATGCTCTTTTTAAATTAATGCCCTTTTAATAGTGACTCTTAAGAAGTTTCATTGTTTTCTCTATTATTTCGACAGAATTATTCATAAATAATGGTTAAAGTTATTATTTGTAATTGACAGAAAAATAAAAAACAAGTATTATAATTGAGAATGATAATCATTAACTATTATAAAAAAAGAAGGGACATACATATGTTTAAAAATCGAAAAAAGCCATTTATTCAAATTTTATTATTCTCCATTGTAGCAATCTTGTTATTAGCAGGTTGTTCTAGTCAGTCATCCTCTAAAGCGGATGAAACAAAATCAGCTGATTCGAATACAGATTCTAAATATCCAATCACGATTAAACATGCGTTTGGCGAGAGTGTAATTGAAGAAAAGCCTGAACGTGTTGCTACTATTGCATGGTCCAACCAAGATGTAGCGCTTGCTCTTGGAGTGGTGCCTGTCGGTTTCTCAGCAGCAAACTATGGTGTTCAAGATGATAGCGGCATGTTGCCTTGGACTGCAGAGAAAGTAAAAGAATTAGGTGAAGAAAATCCGAATATCTTCCAAGATACAGATGGTTTAGATTTTGAAGCAATTGCTGATTCTAATCCAGATGTCATTCTTGCAGCTTACTCTGGTATTACACAAGAAGACTATGATACTTTAAGTGAAATTGCACCAGTTGTAGCCTATCAAACTAGTCCATGGGTAGCTTCTTGGCGTGAACAAGTAACATACAATTCCATGGGAATGGGTATGGAAGAAGAAGGCAAGCAGCTTATTGCGGATACAGAAAAATTAATTGCTGATAAAGCGAATGAATACCCTGAAATAAAGGGGAGAAAAGCAGCATTTGTAAGTATTAATGGCTCTGACTTATCAAAGTTTTATATCTACTCACCAACAGATCCACGTGGTGAATTCCTTACTGAGTTAGGAATGGAATATCCGGAAAGTATTACAAGTCAAATTACGGATCCAACTAGTTTCTATTTAGAGGTAAGTGCTGAGAATGCAGATATATTAAACGATGTTGATATTTTCGTATCATATGGAAATGATAAGACACTTGCCGCTTTACAGGCTGATCCAATCTATGGGAAAATTCCAGCGGTGGAGAGAGGATCTGTTGTCATTATTGAGGATAATACGCCACTTGCAGCAGCCGGAACACCAAGTACACTTTCTATTGAATACTCTATTGACGAGTACTTAAATTTACTCTCAGAAGCTGTAAGCAAAGTGAAGTAAAATGGAACATACATCCGTTATCAAAAATAAGCAGTTACTCATACCGAGAAAATTTATCAATGTATTATTAATTTCAATTGTCTTACTCGGTATAAGTTTATTGGCGTCTCTTGCCTTTGGGTCCCGTACTGTTGGATGGAACGAAATAATGGATGGGTTATTTCATCCAGAAATACAGTCCCATGGGGCAAATGTTGTTCGCCAAAGAATTGCTAGGACTGTATTTAGCCTTTTGTGTGGTGCTGCATTAGGAGTTTCTGGGGCTCTCATGCAATCTGTCACACGTAATCCTATTGCAGACCCTAGTATATTAGGAGTAAACACAGGGGCAGCACTGTTTGTCGTTTGTGGGATTACCTTTTTTCATATTGGTACTGCTAGTCAATATATTTGGTTTGCGTTAGCAGGAGCCATTTTAACTGCCATTTTTGTATTCGGAATTGGTTCGATGGGGAGTGGCGGTGCCACCCCCCTTAAACTCGTTTTAGCGGGGGCTGCGACAAGTGCGGCTTTATCCTCACTTGTGATGGCCATTATGATTCCGCGTTCAAATGTGATGGATCAATTTAGATTTTGGCAGGTAGGTAGTGTTGGAACAGGAAATTGGAACTCAATCTCCATTTTTATTCCTTTTCTCCTTGTTGGTGTACTTATAGCGGTGTTCTCAGCTCCCGCCCTAAATGCTTTAGCATTAGGGGATGAAGTAGCTACAGGCTTGGGTGTACGTACTGGTGCACTAAGACTTGTTGCAGCATTTGGAGGAGTATTATTGTGTGGGGCAGCAACAGCACTAGCAGGTCCTATTGGCTTTATCGGTCTACTTGCAACACATGTGATTCGACTCATAATTGGCCCTGATTTACGATATATTATTCCAATGTCTGCTGTAGCAGGGGCAATTATATTAACTAGTTCAGATGTTTGTGGTCGAATTCTTGGAAGTCCTGGTGAGCTTGAAGTGGGTATTGTTACTGCGTTTATTGGTGCTCCTATTTTAATCTTAATAACTATGAAAGCGAAAATGCGTGCGTTATGATGAATGAATCGATCAATCTAATTATGGTAGGTAGAACAAAAAGACGTCGTCGTTTTATACTTGTCACTTGCTTCCTTGCAATCCTTGCGCTTGCACTATGCTGCACGATGCTCATGCTAGGAAACACGATTTATCCTTTTGCGGATGTAATCAGTGTTTTGCTAGGTGAGCAAGTAAAAGGAGCCTCCTTTGCAGTGGGAACGATCCGTTTTCCAAGAATGGTTGCTGGTGTGTTTGCTGGATTTGCCTTTGGTATTTCTGGCCATGTGTTTCAAACGATGCTTCGGAATCCTTTAGCAAATCCAAATGTTATCGGAATTACAGCGGGTTCGAGTGCTGCTGCTGTTTTTTGTATCATTGTTCTTCATGCAAGTAGTACTTTTGTTTCCATTGCTTCTATTATTGGTGGACTAGCTACGGTAATCGTTATTTTTCTATTATCAAAAGGTACTTCTTTTTCCATTGGTAGATTAATATTAATAGGAATTGGAATACAAGCAATGCTAAATGCTGTCATTTCTTATTTATTACTTATCGGTCAACATCATGATGTTCCTACAGCGATGAGATGGTTAAGTGGCAGTTTAAATGGAGCTAAAATGGAAAATCTTTATGCCCTTATGATTACAGTTCTTATCTTTACGCCTATCATCCTATTACTCGGAAAGCGATTAGATATGCTAGAGCTTGGGGAGCAAACAGCAACTTCCCTTGGGGTTAATACAAATAGAACAAGGGTTATTTTGATTGTCAGTTCGGTATTAATTATTGCTTTAGCTACTGCTACCACAGGACCCATTGCATTTGTCGCATTCCTTTCTGGACCTATTGCAAAAAGACTAGTTGGTATTGGCTTTTCTACCATTATTCCAGCGGGTCTTATGGGAATTATATTAGTTTTAGCATCCGATCTTATTGGGCAGTTTGCATTCGTCGCTAGATATCCTGTAGGTGTAATTACTGGCATTCTAGGAGCTCCATACTTAATCATGCTATTAATCCGAATGAATCGAAAGGAAGAATTGTAATGGAAAAGATACATGAATTTCGAGCTGAGAAGTTAGCATCGGGCTATGAAAATAAA
Source organism: Niallia sp. (assembly GCF_031978665.1). Classification (NCBI taxonomy): domain Bacteria; kingdom Bacillati; phylum Bacillota; class Bacilli; order Caryophanales; family Bacillaceae; genus Niallia; species Niallia sp. The sequence goes on from NZ_DALZDK010000009.1 coordinate 61,813, forward strand.
ATGATATTACAAGATATTGAGCTTGAAATTCCAAGTAATAAAATAAGTGTTATTATCGGAGCGAATGGGTGTGGGAAATCGACGCTCTTAAAAACTCTCTCTAATCTTATTAAATCATCATCTGGTAACATTACACTTGATGGAAAATCAATTAGTAAAATTCCAACAAAGCAATTAGCTCGAATTCTTGGTATTTTACCTCAATCGCCTATTGTGCCAGAAGGAATAACCGTAGCAGATTTAGTTGGTCGCGGGAGATTCCCTCATCAATCTTTTTTAAGTGGTTGGTCAAAGAAGGATTATGAAGCGGTTAGTGACGCGATGGAAATTATGAAGATAACAGAATTTGCTAATCGCGATATCGATGAACTATCAGGTGGGCAAAGACAACGTGTTTGGATTGCAATGGCTTTAGCGCAGCAAACAGATATTTTATTTTTGGATGAGCCGACAACCTTTTTAGATATCACTTATCAAGTGGAAATTTTGGATTTGTTAACAGACCTTAATCGTAAATACGGAACAACCATTGTGATGGTGTTGCATGATATCAATCTTTCTGCGCGTTATGCAGATTATATTTTTGCTCTGGAAAAAGGAAAACTTGTAGGGGAAGGTAAGCCAGCAAATATTATTACAAGTACGTTGGTTGAAGATATTTTTGGCCTTCATTGTACCGTGATTAAGGATCCAGTCTCCGGTACTCCTTTAGTTGTGCCTAAGGGTAGGTATCACGTAAAAATCTAGGTTTTCAGTTTAATAAAAATGCCTCAAGTTTAAATAAACTTGGAGGCTTTTTTTATGGATAAGACGCCGTGTATTTTAGAAGAATGTAATGCTGGTTCTATGAATAATTCTATATATTGTAAATATTGTTATGGTTTTTGGGAATATTAACTTTTATATGCCAACTTAAAGGATGATTATTATGGCCCTTGCTATTCTAGCATTGTTAGCTTGTTTAGTGTTAATTGTATTTGCGATTGTTCCTAAAGGGTTAACGCTAACGGAAATGGTTTTTTTATATTTTGTAATCGGAATATCAACGATTACTTTCTTCACGATACTTGATGTCAACTTGCAATGGGTTCCCCTTACCCGAAGCGTGGAAGGATCTTTTGCAATGTATATATGTCGCTTTATTGTGATACCTTTTCAAATTCTTTTGGCCGTATCTATACTCCATTCTCAAATGAAGGCGAAGTGGCGATGGGGATTGGCAATAACGATGATATTATGCTTATGTTTGGAGGATCAAGTATATTTGTGGGCTGATTTGCTTACTTTCCATAAATGGAATAAGTTTTATTCTGCTCTTATGTATACAGTATCTATATTCTCAGTATGGTGGATAGCTCGTTGGTTTATTTGCCTAGAAAAAGGAGAATATCAAGAAAATGAATGAAATTCGTTATGATAATAGTTTTAATACGAACGAGTGGAGTATCGTCATTTCACTCTTCATTGGATTATTGTTGGTGTTAATACTTCCAAAAAGGTTTACAAAAAAGACAGCTAGCGTTTATCTTATGTGTGGCGTTTTTTTTGGTTTTTTTTTCGATCATACTTTAAGTGTGTTACCTGTTCGCTATTATGTAATTAATGATAGTTCTTCCTTTGAACTAATGGATTTTTTATCTCATGTAATGTATGCGCCAATCAGCTATCTTTTCTTTTATCTATATGACTTCTTTAACATCAAACCAAATTTTTCGCTATTGTACATCCTGGTATGGGGGCTAGTGAGTGTTGGAGTGGAGAAGCTTTGTGTCACTATCGGGATTTTCCACTATCAACATGGATATAACTTCTATTATTCATTTGTTATTTATTTGTTGGTTGTAAGTATTTGGGTACTATTTTACAGGTTAATTAAGGTATATGGAGATAAACGATATTAGCGGAGATTAAAACCTGTAGTCAGGATTTGAAAAAGAAAGAATGAGAACGAGAATAGAATATTTCTCCTTATTTTTGCTTGGATTTTAACTTAAATAGCCCTTTACAAACCTCTATTTACAGGAGTAAGATACAAAAAAATAATACATTTCAAGTAAAGTCGCTGAATCCTCCATGAATGAGGAACGGAGGACCCACTTTTTTGTGAGTAATCACTAGGGGTGAATCCTTTTTGTAAAGGTAGGGTTATTCTTAGACCCGAATCCGACTGCTAACTTCGTAAGCATTGTAAGAAGAGAGAATCGAAACTTGTGCTCATTGAGTGATTAATGGACCACAGGGGGATACCTCTGTGTTTTTTGGTGTGCAGATTTTTCGTATGAGAGGAAGATAATTTTCGCACAAACTAAGTTAATCCGAATTGCGAGGATAGAAGGAAGAAGGGGAAAAAATGAGGGTTCCGAAGAGAAAAGATATAATCAATTTAAGTCCGCCTCAAATTCTTATTTGCGTATTTGTCGCTTTTACATTACTAGGTATGATCCTTTTAAAAGTACCATTGGCTACAACGGGAGGTATTTCATGGACAGATGCTTTGTTTACTTCCACTTCCGCGATGACAGTAACAGGGTTGGCTGTAATTGATACTGGTAGCTCGTTTACTTTATTTGGGGAAATCGTAATATTATGTTTAATTCAAATTGGTGGATTAGGAATTATGACATTTGCTGTTTTAATTTTTATGTCTTTAGGAAGAAAAATCGGATTTAAAGAGCGTATTCTTATCCAGCAAGCTTTAAGCCAAACGTCTATGGGAGGAATTATTAAATTAGCGAAACAGCTATTTATATTTTCTATTATTCTGGAAATCATCGCTGCTGTCCTTTTATCAATCAGATGGGTTCCGGAAATGGGCTGGGGAAAAGGGATTTATGCAGCTATTTTTCATTCCATTTCCTCCTTTAATAATGCTGGTTTCTCAATCTGGCCAGATAATTTATCTGGATATGTGGCAGATCCTGTCGTAAATATCGTTATTTCCTTTCTCTTTATTGTTGGGGGAATAGGTTTTACAGTCGTGTTTGATCTGTGGAAGAAATCAGAGTTTAAAAAACTAACTCTTCATACGAAGATGATGGTAGTTGGTACGATTGTGATTAACATTATTGCCGTGTTTCTTGTATTTAGCTTTGAGTATGATAATCCCCAAACATTAGGAGAGCTATCATGGTCTGGGAAAATTCAAGCTGCTTATTTTCAAGGAGTGGTGCCAAGAACAGCGGGCTTTAATACAGTTGATATTGGAGGATTAAACGAATCTACTCTTTTTCTAATGATTTTGCTTATGTTTATTGGAGCAGGAAGCGGCTCAACAGGGGGAGGAATTAAACTAACAACCTTCCTTGCTATGGTCTTATCTGTTCTTTCGTTTTTAAGAAACAAAGACGAAATTGTTATTTTTAATCGATCCATCGATGATAGAACCGTTGTAAAATCATTAGCAATTACAATTATTAGTCTTTTTGTCATTTGTGTAGCTATTTTTATTTTGGATGTAACCGAGAAGAACGCAAGTTTCCTTGCCATTGTGTTTGAAGTAGTATCTGCTTTTGGAACTTCAGGCTTATCGATGGGATTAACTGGTGCATTAACTTCGATAGGGAAAATTGTCATTGTTTTTGTCATGTTCGTTGGAAAAATTGGCCCATTAACCTTAGCCTTTTCTTTAGCAAAACCAAATCAATCAAAGATTCGCTATCCGAAAGAAGATATTTTAACAGGATGAGTGCATAAAATGAGGGTTTGTTCTTATGATGAGAGAACGAATCCTTATTTCAAAATAAGATAATAGCATATTTTGTCAGAAAATATGCTATTATTATTTTATTCGGAATACAAAGAGAATTCATTTGAGACAACATGGGGGAATAAGATGAAAACCTGGATACGACAAAATCTTTATTGGATGACACCAGGTGTGCTGATTGTACTAGGACTGTTTTTACTATTTGTCCAAAACTTTTCCAAAGTGACAGCACAGCCGGAACCAGATTGGAGCAGGGGATTGTTAGTTGGACAATCTGAAGTAAATACATTACCCGCAATAAAGGAAACAGAGGATGACAATTACTTGTTCTCCTTTTTTCAGGAAAATAAATTAAATACCGCTTCAATGAACAAGGAGTTTCAGATAGAGGAAGAGAAAAATTATGATATACCGGTAGATAAATGGACGCAAATATATCAGGGGAAGGATCAGCTTATATATTTTGACTATGAAAATATATATGATCAAAATAAGACGAAATTAGTTGCTGATGTAGAGGAATTCTACCCGTTGGATTCGTCTATTCTGTATGTAAAAGAAAATAAGCTTTTTCAATTAAATCCTGATACGACAAAATCTTCAGAAGTCATGGAGATTAATCTAGATAAAGAAAAGCTATCTCTAGAAGAAAATGAGGATGGCATTCATCTCCTATTATTTACAAAGGGAAAAAGTAATGTAGATCTTACGTTATACCGTTTACAGGAAGGGAAAATAGGTCGTTTATATGAAACAAAGATCAAGGTGGATCCTGGGAAGATAGTAAATGGTATTTCCTTCACATTTGAGGAGCAGAAGCTGGCATTATTGCTACTGGAGGAACTAGAATTAACACAAGGACAACCTGAGTATTTCAATTACTTTGCAGAAGCAGAGATTACAAGCACAGAACAACCCGAACAGTATGAGTTAACGTTTCAGGATCCTGCAACGGAGAATGGGAAGTTAACGGAAATTTCGGATGTTATTTTTACTTATAGGGACGGAAAGCCGCGTCTTTTATTTAAGGCGAATGGTTTTACGGAAACGAAATACAATGAAAAGAATGGGTTCAATATTTATGAAGCGGAAATAGGGGAAGAGGGAAATACAAAGACAGAACGACGGAGTAATACAGCGGCGATTTCCACTATTCCACAATGGTTAAATGAGGATACAGTTGTTTGGATGGATCTTGATGGAGATGGCAATAAAGTGTATGTTTCTTCCAATGAGCTGACCAAAATAAACAAGCAAATTAAAAATACATCTGAGGATTGGCTACAGTCGATTGGGAAGACATTTGGAATGATTTCAACTTCCTTTTTTGCCTTTGCACTTTCGTTTATTTGGTTACTATGGCCAATACTATTTGTGATATTTATGTATGTATTTTTCAGCAGAACCGTAGATTATGATCGACCATGGATTTTCTATACAGGCATCGGAATCTACTTAGTGGCAGCAGTGTTATTTAAGGATCGTTTCTTTGTATCCAATATATTGTCAAGTGCACCTGGTTATTTAACGTTTACAGGCAGTACCTATTTCTATCTCCTATTATTTGCGATTATTGCTTACTTCTTATCCATGTTGACGAAACGTATAAATGAATGGACAGGAGCA
>NZ_DALZDK010000009.1:67154-101918 GCF_031978665.1 Niallia sp.
CAGGAGCACCGAAAATTATCTATTTTGTTGGCGTGCATATTATTTTGTTAACTGTATTTTTTGGACCGTATATTATTTATTAATTGGAGTGACGCCTGATGGGCTTTTTTGAACACTTTATATAACAGAATTCTATTAGGATTCGAGGACCACCAATTATTAAGGAATAAACGGTTAAATATAATTGGAGGGATAGTATGCGTACAGAGAAGCAGATGCTTGATTTAGTGTTAGAGGTGGCTAATGAGGATGGTAGAGTGAGAGCTGTATGTATGAATGGCTCAAGAACTAATCCAAATGTTCCGAAAGATCCTTTTCAGGACTATGATATTGTGTATATAGTGGATGATATGGAGTCTTTTTTGAATCAGCCTAATTGGGTTGATGTCTTTGGAGAGAGGATCATTATGCAGACACCAGAGGATTTCTCCCTTTATCCGTCAGAGCTTGGTGGGAGGTTTTCCTATCTTATGTTATTCATAGATGGGAATCGAATTGATTTAACGCTTATTCCAATCGAGGAAAAGGAGAGCTACTGCCAAGAGGATGGGCTGACAATGGTTTTATTAGATAAGGATGGTAGTCTTCCCTTAGTACAACCAAGTACGGATAAGGATTATTGGGTAAAGCAGCCGACAGCTGAACAGTTTGCTGATTGCATAAATGAATTTTGGTGGGTTTCAACCTATGTGGCCAAAGGATTATGGCGGCAAGAAATTCTTTATGCCATTGATCATATGAATATCGTAAGAGCGATGCTTTTAAAAATGCTAGAATGGAAGGTCGGCATCGAAACAGATTTCTCGCTTAGTGTGGGGAAAAATAGTAAGTACTTAATGCAGTATGTGGATGAGCAGACATGGGAGAAACTAATGCACACCTATCCTTGTGGAGATTATGAACAAGTCTGGGGAGCGTTATTTTCGATGGCGGCATTATTTGAGGAAAGTGCCTTAGAAGTCGGAGAACAATTCGAGTATCGCTATCCCTTAGAAGAGGCAGCGAAGGTAAAAGGCTATCTAAAACATGTTCAGAAGTTGCAGCCTAATGCAACAGAGATTTACTAATGATTTTGGGCGGTTTTTTTGCATAAAGCCAATTAACCGCCCTTTTAACTTGCTTGATTAAATGGTGAGCTTACGTTTTTAAATAAAAAGCTGGATATCTGATTTCCATGCGTCTTCTAAATACACCTTTGCATCGACAATTTCTACTTCTGGATAAAACTCTTCTTGTTTAAAGCCGAGGATCTCAACAGATAGTTTACAAGCTAGAAACTTTACTTGGTTCTTACGCGCCCCTTTTAAGAAAGCTGTTAGCGGTGGTGCATCTTCTTCATCGAGCATTTCTTTCATCAGCCTTCTACCTATGCCTGCATAATTCATTTTTGACAAAGGGAGCTGTTCAACGTTTTTTGGAGTGAGGGCGCAAAACATTTTTTCGTAAAAGGATTTATCTTCCATATCGATTTTTTCTGGATCTCTAAGCAATAATAGACCCCAAAATGTAAAAAACATCGTAACTTCTACATTCATTTCCCGGGCACTGTTTGCAAGGATTAAGCCAGCCATTGCTTTATCATAATCGCCACTAAACATTAATAAATTTAATCTTTTTTCCATTGAATAATCCCTTCCTTTTTTAAGAATATCTTTAGTTTTTTATCAAATGGAGCTTGGTATGCGGACTTCACTAGATTGTCATATTATTAAAGGGGAAATGTAAGGGGAATAAACTACGAGAGAGGAAGAAATAGGATGTTATATCGAAAATTTACAGCAAATGATTTTACGCTATATTATCAGCTAGTATCTAATAAGCAAGTAATGGCACAGATTACAGAGCGAGCGATACCAGTAGAAGAGGCAAAAATAAATTATGCGAACTTGTTAAAACGAAATGAGAAATATAAGGTATTTGGTTCTTACGCTTTTATTCATCCAGAAACAGAAGTGTTTATTGGTCTTGGTCACTTAACCTTAGATGAACAGAAAAATGATGAGGCAGAACTTGGCTATATGCTTTTGCCAGAACATTGGGGAAAAGGATACGGAAGTGAAATTGCGGGGATATTAATGGCATTAGCAGAGCAGACAAATGTAAAAGTTATAAAAGCAATTATTGATCCTGATAATATTCCATCCAAAAAAATATTAATCAATCAAGGATTTATTTCAGAATGGATTGGGGAAATGGATGGTCTGCCTGGAGAGATTTTAAGAAAGGAAGTAAAATGATACCGCTCACAATAGAAAGACCAACAAAAGAAGAGGTAGAAGCCTTGCATGACTTTTTTAGGCTTGTCCTAACAGATACATTTCGACAAGAAGGGATAGCAGATAAAAAGGAGGATCTACTAGCTGAAATAGAGACGAAGAAGAACTATCTTGCAATGGATTTTGAAAGTAATGGGGAGAATCGGTACTTTTTAATCGCTAAGTTAGAGAACCTTATCATTGGCTCGATTGAATATGGTCCTTCTAGTCCTCTTATTTGTCAAATGACAAATGATGAATTGAAAGACATAAAGGAGATAGGAACTGTATTTGTTCATCCAGAATATCAAAGAAGAGGTGTTGGAAGTCTTTTGTTGAAGGCTATTTATGGGGAAATGGACAAAAATAGGGTAAAGGTATTTTGCTTAGACAGTGGCTATAATCACGCTCAGCAAGTGTGGAACAAGAAGTTTGGAGCACCTTCCTATTTAAGGAAAGATTATTGGGGCATAGGGAATGATCATATGATTTGGAAGTTAAATCTAGAGAATGTTAGGTAAAAAGGAGTCTATTATTAGAAAATTCATTAAAAGTGGTTGAGAACTTTTCTTCGTTCCCGTATTATCTAATTTATATGTATTTATAAAGGAGTATTAGATCTATGCAATCAAGAATTTCTTTTTCAACCTATGCTCTGATTGGTACGATGCTTTTTGGTATGTTTTTTGGAGCAGGCAATTTAATTTTTCCTATTCAACTCGGACAGCTTGCTGGAACGAACTTCTGGCTAGCGTTAGCTGGATTTCTGGTTACAGCTATTGGCCTTCCGTTTCTTGGAATATTAGCAATTGGATTATCAGGAAGTAATGGTGTGCGCGACCTTTCGAATCGGGTCCATCCTGTATTCGGATTCATCTTTTCCTTGTTTCTTTACTTAACAATTGGACCATTTTTTGCTATTCCCCGTACGGCAACGGTTCCATTTGCTGTTGGGATTGAGCCGTTTGTAGAGAATGGGTATATTCCGCTTTTTCTGGCTATTTTTAGCTTTCTTTTCTTTTTGCTGGTTTACTATTTTTCATTGAATCCAGCGAAAACTATGGATGTGATTGGGAAATATTTAACTCCGGCATTTTTAGTGTTTTTATTTCTGCTAATAATTGTAAGTATTGTTCGTCCTATGGGGAACTTTCAAGAGCCACAAGGAACTTATATAAATAATGCATTTATGACGGGATTTAAAGAGGGGTATAATACGATGGATGCTCTTGCATCTCTTGCCTTCGGGATTGTTGTTATTAACGCAATCAAAGGGAAAGGAATTAGTGATGTAAAGAGTATTGCCAAAACAACTTGGAAATCAGGAATATTTGCCATGTTGTTAATGATGCTTATCTATGGATTTATCACATATATGGGTTCATCTAGTGTACAAGCTGTGGGAACTTTTGAAAATGGCGGACTTATCTTTGCAGCTGTTGCCAAGCATTATTTTGGCTCCTTCGGTGGAATCCTGCTTGCTATTATTATTGTGCTTGCATGTCTAAAAACAAGTATCGGATTAATTACGTCTTGTAGTGAGTTTTTTCATGAAGCATTCCCAAAGATTAGCTATAAACACTTTGTGCTTATCTTATGTGTTGTTTCCTTCTTATTTGCAAATTTAGGCTTAAACAAAATTATTCAATTTGCAGTACCTGTGCTTATGTTTTTATATCCTTTAGCAATTGTGCTTATCTTGCTTGCACTCTTTTCCCCATTATTTAAAGGAAAGCAGAGTGTGTACTTAACAGCGATCGTCTTAACGTTGTTTGTAAGTATACTGGATGGCTATCAGGCACTAGTTGACAGCATTCCAGAAGCTAAGCTTGGCTTTTTTGAGCAGATTGGGAATTTTTACGAAAATGTCCTTCCTTTTTATGAAATAGGATTGGGCTGGATTTTGCCAGCATTTGTTGGTGCGGTGATTGGGTATTTCGTTCGTAAATAAGACGTAGAGGGACGGTTCTCCTTCTTCCCATAGGGAGGTGGAGGAGCTGTCCCTCTGTTTCCATTTTTATCAAGTTTATTATTTAATAAACATTCTAAATAAAAATCCGATAGTAATAGTACTAGTTAGTATTTTTACGAAAGAATCAAAGAAAGACATGAATGCGAGAACAGCAGCTTATAAACAAGCCAATCCGTAATTAGGTGTAAAAAATACTCTTTATCCAGAGTATTTTTTTTTAACGATTCTATTCGGGGAAAAATAAAAAGCTATTGGGACAAACGAACAGGGAAAGCAAGGGTGAAGTGAAAGGTATGAAACTAAAATTAAAGCTAGGAACAAAAATAAATATTATAGTATTTGCGATTATTATTGTTCTGTCTGGTGTTATCGGCTTTGTAGTAAATCAGGAAATTACAAGGGGAATTAAACAGTTTGCTACGGAGAAAGCAAAAGGGGATATTGGGCTTGCCTATCGCTATATAAACAATAAGTATCCTGGTGATTGGGAAATTAGAGAAGATAAGCTTTATAAGGGAACTACTATTCTCAATGATAATTACGAAGTAGTAGATAAAATAGGCGAGGATACAGGCGATACAGTAACGATTTTTCAAGGCGATACACGGATTGCGACGAATGTCATGATGGATGGAGAACGTGCAATTGGCACACAGGCTTCACCAGAGGTGGTGAATACTGTAATGGATAAAGGAGAAAACTTTTATGGAGAAGCAAATGTAGTTGGACAATTATACCAAACGGCATACATGCCACTAGAGAACGCAGCGGGGGAAGTTATTGGTATCTTATATGTCGGAGCTTCTCAAGAGATTATTGATAGTATCATATCTTCATTTTTAATGAAATTTATCGTAGTCTTGGTGATTATGATTGTTCTAGCTTCCGTTGTTGTATACATCTTTACAAGACAAATGAAAAAGAGACTTTCCAATTTGACAGCTGCTTTGGAACTAGCTGGAGAAGGAGATTTTACAAAGAACATACAAGATAATTCTGGTGATGAATTAAGTCTCTTATCAGATAGCTATAATAAAATGGCAGGGAATCTTAAGTCGATGTTCAATGAAGTGATTATGTCTACTGAGCGTCTTGCATCTTCTTCTGAAGAATTAACAGCAAGCGCTGAAGAGACTAGCAAAGCAACCGAGACTATAACAGAATCCATTCAGCAAGTTGCGGATGGGGCGGAGCAATCGACTACTAGTGTTCAGGAGAGTTCTTTTGCTTTAGAAGAGGTTTCAAAAGGAATTCAATCAATCGCTGATAATGCTATTGTTATTTCAGATGTGAGCAAAAATGCGACAGAGAAGGCAAAGCAAGGTAGCTTCTTTGTGGATAAGACCGTAAACCAAATAAATGAAATCAATCGTTCCGTTGCAGTAAGTGGAGAAGTAATGCAGAATCTGGATAATCGTTCCCAAGAGATTGAGAAAATTACAAAGGTAATTACAGATATTGCAGATCAAACGAATTTGTTAGCATTAAATGCGGCAATTGAAGCAGCTAGAGCTGGGGAACATGGGAAAGGCTTTGCGGTAGTGGCAGATGAAGTAAGAAAATTAGCAGAGCAATCTCAGGAGTCTTCTTCCCAAATCTCCGTGTTAATAAAGACAATACAGGAAGATATGATGCAGTCCAATCGATCTATTGAGAAGGTAAATACGGACGTAAAAGAAGGATTGGCAGTTGTTAATCAAACAAAGGATAACTTCCAAGAGATTTATCAGTTCATGGAAAAAATGGCAGTGCTGACAGATGATATGGCGGCAACCTCTGAACAAATTTCTGCTAGCACGCAACAAGTTTCTGCAACGGTATCTGGTATCATCAACATATCAGAGCATTCTTCCATGCATTCTCAAAATGTGGCAGCTTCAGCAGAAGAACAGCTCGCATCCATGGAAGAAATTGCAGCCTCAGCTTCCGATCTATCGAATTTAGCAGAGAATTTGCAAGAACTAATTAGTAGATTTAGAATATAGGGATATATATCACCAAAAGATATGTAGGGACGATTCTCCTGCTTCCTTAAGGGAAACAGGAGAATCGTCCCTTTGTTATTTTTTTGTATTCAAATATTGATTCATCATATGTTGTATTCTGTTCTTCATTTCATTTCTTATATCTTTAGGTTCTATAACTTCTAAATAATTTCCATAGGATAAGAGATAGCCGTATAGCCATTCTCCTTTAAAATGGGAGGTTGATATTTTATAAAATCCATCGTTTTCTATTGTAATTTGCTCTTCTTTAAATTCGTCATAAATACGATAGCTAACCTTAGGACTAACCTTTAGCACTAGCTCTACCTCTTCTATCGAATCATCGTTCAATAGATTATTTAAATTTGTATCTTCCAATTCTTCTATATTGTCATAAATTTCACTTGTCAGAGATATTTTAGCCATTCGATTAATTTTAAAGGTTCTTTTTGCTACCTTTTCTAAGCATAAGCCTTCTAGATACCAGGCTTTCTCCTTAAATAATAATTTTGTGGCGAGAACTCGTCGTAAACTTTTTTCTCCATTGGAGTTTACGTAGTGAAAAGAGAGCACCTGACGATCAAGAATAGCTTGTTTAAAAAGGGTGAAGTATTCCTTGCTTTTGGTATCACTCCCCCATGTAGAAAAATCTACCTCTATCCACTTTATTTCACTTTTTTGAAATAAATGACTTAGTTTTGCTAAAATATCGCTTGTTTCTGGATAATTTGTGACAGATAGACTTTGTAGAGAAAATAATATTTCATTCTGTTCTTTGTCTAAAAGGAGCGATTTGTTTAGTATAAACTGGTTCATTAAGGCAATTCCGCCCCCTTTACCTTGGGTTGTATAGATAGGAATACCAGACTCAATAAGTGTTTCAATATCGCGGTATATGGTTCGAACGGAAACTTCAAACTTTTCGGCTAGTTCGTTAGCCGTTATGGATTTTCTGTCTAGTAGGATATAAATTATTTGAAATAATCTACTTGTTTTCATAAAAAAGCTCCTTATCTGAGAGAAGTGGAGACGGTTCTCTTTCTTTTCTATAGGGATAATGTCTGTCTATTACTATTTTACAGAATTGGACTTCTTTTAAAGTCTCTCCTCTGTATAAAGGCTAGATGGAACAATAATATACGAACGGATTTTTTCGTTAAGTGTATCATCAAAAGAAAGGAGATGCGAGAAGCGGAATCAGAATATGACATGCTGTTGTCAGGTTAATTGGAGTATACTAACTAATAAGAATGATTTTAGGATAGAGGATGGTTGGATGGAAACTAGATGTGCCTGGGCAAATTCCAGTGATTTGATGCGAGAATATCATGATAAAGAGTGGTGTATTCCAAGCAATGATGATTCCTATTTGTTTGAAATGCTAGTACTAGAAGGAGCACAAGCTGGATTATCTTGGTCAATCGTATTAAAAAAGCGAGATGCATACAGGAAAGCTTTTCATGATTTCGACTTGGAATACTGTGCAAACCTTACAGAAATAGACATGGAAAATATCCGAACGAATACGGAAGTTGTGAAACATCCATTAAAGATTAAATCAGTTAAAAGCAATGCCTTAGCAATTATGGAAATACAACGAGAGTACGGTAGTTTTGCAAAATTTTTATGGTCTTATGTAGACGGAAGACCACTCATATCCAACTGGCAGTATGATAGCGAAATCCCAGCACAAACCGAACTATCAAAGAAAGTCAGTAAAGATTTGAAAAAAAGAGGATTTAAATTTGTCGGCCCCGTAACAATCTATTCTTATCTACAAGCAATAGGGATCGTTAACGATCATATTACTAGCTGTGCATTTCATGGGAATAAAGGGAAGCAGGGGGACGGTCTTACTTCTTCTGAAAGTACATTTCCCGCGAAATAAATGAATTTGGAGGAGAACAGTATGAATGAAAGCAAGGAAATAGATTTCACTGAAGCATTGGAGCAATCTAAACGGATCCGCGGGCTTTATAATAAATTAGAAAAGCTTAGCTTAGGAAGAAAATGGACGATGCAAGAGGATATGCTAGGTTTTTCTACAGATGTTGGTCTGCTTGGCCGCCTGGTAATGGCAAGCAGTGGTACTTGGGGGTATGCAGGAGATGAGAAGGAAGAACTTAAGCATAAGTTATCGGAATGTTTATGGTGGATTATGGTACTGAGTAATCATTTGGATATTGATATATCAAAAGAATTTCAAGTTTATATAAACAAACTAGATAGAAATCTAACAAAAAGTATAGAAAAAGCAGAGGGACAGCTTAACTGATCCCTCGCTTTTTATAGTAAGAGATAATGAAGGGAAGCAGTGGAACTGTCCCTCTGATTATTTAAATAAATGCGGAGTTTCTTCCCATAATTTTAGTGCAGCTCCTCTATCAATAGCCCATGGCTTGACACCGATTCGAATACTGTCATCTGTTGCAAGAGGAGCTATATCTCCGTTTTCGCAATAAACGCCACCGTATCCAGCTAATTGAGGGCTGACTGCACACCATACAATGGTTGCGGCACCTTCTTTAATGGTTTTGTGTTCATTGTTATAGCTGTCGTAGCCGCGTTCTCCGTTCTTATTAATGGCTCCCATTGCGGACAATTCTTCATCTGTTAGATTATGAGAGAGGTTTGTAACGATACTTCCTGGATGTACCGCAAAGGAATGAATATTATCTTTTTTATATAGTTCATCAAGCGCAACGCTTAATAAGGAAACAGCTGTTTTGGATTGTCCATAAGCCACCCACTTATCATAAGGTGTGTCTATAAAGTTAGGATCACCAAAATGAAAAGGAGAGAACCAATGAGCTCTTGAGGTTATCTGGACAACTCTTGCACCATTCGCTTTCTTTAGTTCTGGCAGCAATGCTTTCGTCATTTTCCGACAGAAGACTCCTTCTTCCATTGTGTGCAGGGCTTTAGCCTAACAAAAAGAGGGAGATGGATGTCGGTTTGCGATAGCCAAAACACATCCTCTTATAGTAAAATAAGAACATATATTCGTGTTAGGGGAGTGATCGTTAATAAAGCATATAAGTTTCGTATCTATCCCAATAAAAAACAAATGGAACTCATCAATAAAACGATTGGTTGTGTGAGGTTCACATACAATTTCTTTCTAGGTAAGCAGAAAGACAAAGACGCTTATTGGTATATTGTTGAAAAAATGGTTCGAAATAGTCAGCTTCCAACGAATAATTGGAAAGAAAAATGTTTGAACAAATATGAAACAGTAAAGGCAATTCCAGAATTAAAGAAACACTATTCTTTTCTGAAAGAAGTGGATAGTATTGCTTTGCAGAAATCGGTTGAAAACTTGGCTGATTCTTTTAAACGATACTACAAAAAACAAAATAAGTATCCACGCTTTAAATCGAAGAAGAATCCTGTGCAATCCTACACGACAAAGCATACAAACGGAAATATTGCGGTTGAAGGTAACTATATGAAGCTGCCTAAACTTGGCCTTGTTCGCTTTGCCAAAAGTCGTGAAGTCGAAGGCAAGATACGGAGTGCTACCATTAGACGCAATCCGTCAGGAAAATACTTCCTTTCCATCGGTGCAGAAGTGGAAGTGATAGAGTTACCTAAAACACATTCCGCTATTGGAGTAGATGTTGGGCTAAAAAATTTTGCTATTCTTTCAGATGGTACAACTTTCTCTAACCCTAAATTCTTTCGCACATTGGAAGAAAAGTTAGCTGAATTTCAACGAATCATGAGCAGACGAACCGTTGGTGGCTCAAACTGGTATAAAGTCAAACGAAAAGTGGCCCGCATTCACGAGAAAATGGCAAACGCAAGAAAGGATTACTTACACAAAATCTCCACTGATATTGTCAAAAACCACGACATAATCGGGATGGAAGATTTGTCCGTATCAAATATGTTAAAAAATCACAACCTTGCCAAAGCCATTAGTGAAGTATCATGGTCAGCATTCAAAACCATGATGGAATACAAGGCAAAATGGTATGGAAAACAAGTGGTGACGGTGGCAAAGAACTTTCCATCCAGTCAGCTTTGCTCCTGTTGTGGCTACCAAAACAAAGTTGTTAAAAATCTTGGCTTACGTGAATGGGAATGTCCAAAATGCCATACCCATCATGAAAATCGAGATATTAACGCAGCTATCAATCTCAAAAAGGAAGCGTTAAGACTTCTAACCGCAGGAACTGCGGGGGTAGCCTACTAAGATAACTGAAGGATACTTTGGTGTTCGTAGGAATCTCCCCCTTCAATCAGACTGTAAGGTCGATAAGGGGTGAGTAGTTCAAGTAACTAATTTAATAGTACTTAAAGGCTCTGCCTGTGTGTAGAGTAATCGGAATTAGTATGCCTATTTTTAAATAAGCCTTTCATTAGCAGTTATAAATGGGATGGAAAAGGGGGAGAATTGTCCTCTCTTTTGTATTTTCTATTTTCTTCCTTCCAGTTATTTCAAAACACAGGCTGCAAAGACCTGTGTTTTTTTATAGGCAGAATGGAGGAATATAAATGGAAGAAAGACAAAAAGCGATAGTAGTAGGCGATCATTATGATCAGAAAGAAGATTTTTCAAATTCGATGGAAGAGCTCACTCAATTGGCAGAGGCTTGTGATATAGCGGTAGTTGGGGAAGTAACGCAGAAATTAGATCGGGTTCATTCAGGGCACTATATTGGAAAGGGGAAGCTTGAGGAATTAGCGGCATTGCTAGATGAAAAGGATGTGAAAATTATTCTTTTTAATGATGAGCTATCTCCTTCCCAAGTTCGTAATTTAGAAGAAGCTACGGATTGCCGAATCATTGACAGAACGGTATTGATTTTAGATATTTTTGCACAAAGAGCGAAGACAAAAGAGGCGATGCTCCAGGTGAAAATCGCAAAATTACAATATATGCTGCCTCGATTAGCTGGTTTAGGAGAATCATTAGGACGCCAAGGTGGTGGATCAGGGCTCATAAATTGAGGGTCTGGAGAAACAAAGCTAGAATTGGACCGAAGACGAATTGAGGACAAAATTAGTCGATTGCATAAGGAATTAGATACACTCGTTGTTCAACGTCAGAATCAACGTAAAATGAGAAAAAAGAAAGAGATGCCAAGTATCGCACTTGTTGGATATACCAATGCTGGAAAGTCGACCTTAATGAATGTGCTCATGGAAAAATATCATGCTGCAGCAGAGAAAAAGGTATTAGAAAAGAATATGTTGTTTGCGACACTTGAAACGTCTGTGCGAAATATAACTTTACCAAATAATAAATCCTTTTTATTAACAGATACAGTCGGATTTATAAGCAAATTACCGCATCAATTAGTAAAAGCATTCAGGTCAACTTTAGAGGAAGTTGCAGAAGCAGATTTGCTTATCCATGTGGTAGATTACTCTAATCTGAATTATAAAGAGCAAATAAACGTTACAGAAAAGACGCTAAAAGAGCTTGGCGCAGATAATATCCCAACTATATATGCCTTTAATAAGGTGGATTTAGCAATGGGCGAAGCTTCAATGGCAGGAACAGAGGCAATCTACCTTTCTGCCAAAAAGCAAATCGGATTAAATGAGCTAGTTGAAGCCATTACTCAAAATATCTTTAAACAATATATTTCCTGCGAAATGAACATTCCATATGATAAAGGAAATATCTTATCCTACTTAAAGGAAAGAGCAAATATCCAGTCAACAGAATACAAAGAGGATGGCGTAGTCATTTCAATTGAATGTAAGGAAGAAGATTATAATAGATATAAAGAATACATTATCTAAATGAAGAAGTAGGAACCGTCCCTTCGATATCATTCCATATCTTGTATATAGAGAGAAAAATCTGCTGCTTCCCCATTTACGATTAAGGCTCCATCGTCAGTGAAACGTGGAACGACTAATCGTTCTTTTATTTTATTGTATATTGGTAGTTCTCTTAGGGTTTTGTTCTCTAATTGATATAATTTCACTGTATCGGTGTTATTTTTCTTTACACTTAAAGCAATGTAATTTTTATATATGGCATAAGTATGAAAGGACGGAGTTTTTATTTTATGAAATTTACCATCAGATAGATCAATGTAGCCTAAAGTAGATGGGGTCTCATCTCCATTGGAAAAGGTCGCATATATTCTAGTGTCTACTAAGGTAACATTTTCGACAGATTTATAAGGAGATCCATATTTTCCAATCTGTTCTAGAGTCGTTATATCATAGACATAGAACGTTGTAGCCTTGCTGTTATTTGTTTTTAATTGTTCAGGAATGACAAGGAAGTTTTCATATAAATCAGCCTTGCTATTTCTTCCAATGCCTCCGTTTTCATGTATAATGCCTTCTTCCATGGTTGTTAGATTTATCCATTTATATCCATAAGAATCGCTATAAATCATCTTATTCTCTTTAAGGTGGATATCCCCAATCACAATGTTTATTTGTTTTGGTTGCATTTGTGTTTTTCGATCTAAAATATAAACGTCGTTATTTCCTTCTCCCCAAACAAGCCAATTTTCATTTGCGGCCATTGTATAAATATCAATCTCTTTCGTAGACTCAACAAGTACTTGCTGTGAGTGTGATGTAAGGGAATAAGAATAGATTGTTTTGTTAGCTGCAAAGATTAATTCATTCGTATCTTTTATAAAAATAGAACGGATTAAAGAGGAATAGTCTACGTTTTGAATAGTTATCTTTTCCAATGGAGTGTCAAAGGATTTATAAGATGAAAGCCGATCTAATAGAGAAGGCCCTATTAAAATAATAAGTAGACCAATGATGGCGATTGTACTGAAGATGGGACGAAATAATCTTCTTCTAGGAGGAGTCAAACTTTGCATTTGAGTAGTATTTGCTTTTAGTAAAATTTTTTGTTTATTTTCTTTGGAAAGAGTTATATCACTAGGGATTGTTTCATCTAATAATTGTTTAATGTTTTTTGACATGGTCCGTCTCCTCCTCGCTAATTGTTAATTTCGCTTTTTTTCGTCCTCTTGCTAATCTAGTTTTTACTGTGTTGCTGGAACAGTTTAGTATATCGCTAATTTCTTTAACGGATAATTCAGCATAATAATATAGCCATAAGACTTCTTTATATTTTATGGGAAGTTTATTAAGTAAGGCAGCAATATAAGATCTGTCTTCTTTTTTTAAATAAGCGTCTTCAGGAGATTCTTTATCAATTAGAAATGTACTAGCAAGCTTGGAAACTTCTATTTTTCGAAAAGCCCAGCTTTTAAAATAATTACGGCATTCATTTACAGTTATCCGGTATAAATATGTTTTAACGCTAGACCTGCCCTCGAATTGATCCAAATGTAAGTAATAACGGATAAACACATCCTGCACAATATCCTCGGCTTTTTCTTTGTCCTTTACAAGAGCATAAGCAAGCCGTGTTAAATAATGACCGTGGGCATCCATCGCGTGTGTAAGCAATTTATCTCTTTCTTGCTTCTCCAAATTCCCCTCTCCTTTCTATCTATTGATTTAGACAAAACAAACAGAAGAACGGTTTCCGTTTTTAAGGATTTTATGAACTATTTATATAAATTAATTCTAGCACTATAAAATCTAATCCATTCATATAATCTAAAGGAAGCATAGGAACAATTCCTATGTATCCCACAAGAAGGGGGTCAATATAGATGAATGTTCTTGATTGTGTAATTATTGGTGCAGGACCATCGGGAATGAGTGCTGCGCTTATGTTAGGGCGAGCAAGGCGGAATATTGCTGTATTCGATGATGGCACAAATAGAAATAGGGTTAGTCATGAAGCCCATGGTTTTATTACAAGAGATGGGATAAGCCCTCAGATGTTTAAAGAATTAGGAATACATGATTTACTGAAATATCCAAGCGTTTCGTATATTAAAGCAAAGGTAACAGATATTGAAAAGATAAGTGGTGAAGGAGGACTACTGCTTGTTAAAACAAAGAATCATGATGAATACTTAACAGAAAAGCTTATATTAGCGACCGGTGTTCAAGAGGTAATCCCAATTCCGAATGCTAGGCAATATTATGGGAAAAGTCTGTTTAGTTGTCCATACTGTCATGGATGGGAACTAAGGGATCAAGCTCTTATTATCATTGCCTATACGGAAGCACAAGCCGTACATATGGGGAAATTAGTCTACCAGTGGTCGAAAGACTTAGTAATCGCGACAAATGGAGCAGCTATTTCAGAGAAAACAAAAGCTGTGTTTCAGAACCGGAATATTCCCATGATAACAGAACCGATAAAAAATCTATTAGGGGAAAACGGAATTCTCCAGCAAGTCGAATTTAAATCTGGAAAGAGGATTGCTAGAACAGGTGGTTTTATTGTTCCTTCCTATTATCGGTCCAATCAATTTGTGGAGAATCTAGGGTTGGAAGTATGTCAGAATGGATTAATAGTAACGGATGGATCTGGTCGCACTACTTGTAAAAATGTTTATGTGGCAGGAGAAGCTGAAAAGGTCGCTGCATCATCGCTAATATTTGCTGCTGCTGATGGAAGTAAGGCAGCTATAGCTGTAAATACTGATCTTATGTTAGAAAGATTTTAATTTTGTAATTTGGAGAATGGATAAAAGAATCCAAAACTTAGTGATAAGTTGGATTCTTTTTTTTTGCAGATTTATCTATAAATAAGAAGGTGTAATCATCCAAGCCATCTAAACATTATGTAAATGGTGAGAGAGAAAGAGTTAAATATAAAAAAACACTGTTATTTAAACAAAAAAGTCTCTTTTTTATAATAATTATTTTTCCTTTTATTAATTACAATATAAATGAGATAATGAATGAAAACGATTTTATCAAGGTGTTAATTGATATAGTTTTTTGTCAGTCTTTGATTTTTCCAATAAAGGGAGATTTTAATAGTACATGAAAAAGATATGGCTTTGGTTTGCAAATTACTATAATAATTCGAAGTTAAATGTAAAACTATTTATAGCAATTACACTGATTATGGTAATCACTTTAATATTTGTCTTGGGAGGACTTCAATATGTAACTTCCCTTTATGATAAACAAATATATTCAAAGTCTTCCCAAGTATTAATGATGTCATCTAACAGCATTGAAGAGAAGTTAGAACGAATAGAGGAAGTAGGCTATAGCATAGCTGTTGACCCTCAAATTCAAGATATTTTATTAGAGCTTCAGGGAGATGTAAAAGGATATGAGGTTTATAATCTAGAACAAAAGATGGAGGATTTACTAGCAAAATATATTGGTTCAGAAAAATATATTCAATCTGTTTATTTATATGATTCTAAAGGAAGGGAATTTTTAAGTGGTTCAAGCAGCAATTCTCTAGACGAGAGAAAAAGAGCAACTATATTTAAACTAGCGGAAAGTTATGAGGGAGAAAATTATTGGATGGAAGTAGAAGGAAGTAATGGTTATTTATTATCTGTTAGATTGATCAGGTCGTATGATAACCTTAACTTTGAGAGTATTGGAAACCTACTGGTTCGTGTCAATTTAGATAAAATTGTAAGCGATTTACCTGGAGAGAAGACAGGTGATTTTGTGATATCAAAAAAGGCTAAGATCATATATTCTGGTAAAGAAACAGATTATTTGAACGAATATCCTTTTCTCGCAAAAAATCAGCAGGGCTATAGCATTGAAAAAATCAATGGAAAAAGTTTTTTTATAAGTCAGGTAACAACTGAATTTGCAGATTGGACATACTGGAATATCATTCCTTTCAAAACGATGTTCTCAAAAATAACTACTGCAAAATACTCTTTCATTCTTGTTTTTATGTTGATGTTTCTAATTTTAATTTCTTTATGTTTTAAATTTTTCAGAAGGATTACAAATCCTATTAGGGCATTGGCAGATATTATGCAGAAAGTACAAAAAGGAAATTTCAATGTAGTAAATTCGTCTTCTTATTCAATGGAATATGAGGATGAAGTGGGAATTCTCTATAGGAATTTTAAAACGATGATAGAAAAAATAGATGAATTAATTCAAGAAAACTATATGAAGCAGTTATTAATAAAGGAAACAGAATTTAAAGCAATGCAGGCTCAAATAAATCCCCATTTTTTGTATAACACACTGGAAACTATTAATTGGTTAGCAAAAACCAATAAACAGAAGCAAATTTCAAGTATGGTAGAAGCTCTAGGCAATTTAATGAGAAGCTCCATTAACTTTAAAAGAGATATCATTAAGTTAGAAGAGGAAGTTGAAATCGTTGAAAGTTTTTTAATAATACAAAAATATAGGTTTGATGACAAGGTTGACTTTCAAATGGAGATTCCTTCTAATTTGATGCAATGCAAAATCCCCAAATTAATCTTGCAGCCACTGCTAGAAAACTCCTTCAAGCATGCTGTTGAGACTTCTATCTATATGTCAGTGATTAAATTGTATGCCTATCAAGAGGGTGAAAAGCTATTTATCCGAATAGAAGATAATGGTCCTGGTATAGACCCGTTGATAATCCAAAAAGTAAAAGAAGGTAAAGCAAACCCAAAAGGGAATGGAATTGGATTGAATAATATTGATACTAGAATCAAGATATTTGCTGGAGAAAATTATGGCTTGAGAATTGAAAATCTTTCAGGAAAGGGAACTGCCATAACAGTGATTTTACCTTTTCAAACGGAGTGAATAAGATGGTTTATAAAGTATTAATAGTGGATGATGAAAAAATAATAGTGGAGGGAATTTCTAGTGTAATCGATTGGGAAGCATTAGATTTGGAGGTTATTGGAACAGCACGAAATGGCATAGATGCATATGAAAAAATTGTGATGCAAAAACCAGATATTGTGATTAGTGATATCAGAATGCCTGGTATAGATGGAATAAGCCTTGTTTCTAAAGTTAGCGAGGAACTTCCTTTTATAAAATTCATCCTATTATCTGGATTTAGTGAGTTTGAATATGCAAGATCTGCTATGCAATATGGTGTAAAACATTATTTGTTAAAACCATGTAATGAGGATAAAATTACAGCAGCACTGAAAGATATTAAGAATGAATTAAATGCTAAAATGATGCATCATACGTTTAACTTAGAATTGCAGGAAAAATACAAACAAGCAAAACCGTATATTAAAGCTCAACTCTTGACTGAATTTTTGGCAGGAAAAAGCTATTCAAGCGATGATTTATCTCATTATCGATTCCTTTTTGATAATGAGATAGATCATCAGCAGGTGAGGGTAATTCTTTTTAAGATAGAATGTGAATTTTCCTATGAATATTTATTTGCCATAAAAAATATAGGAGGAGAAATATTTGAATCTCCATTATTAAGTACCAATATAAATGAAAGCGTATTATTTATTTTGGAAGATAATGGGGATGAGGAGATTCTATTTTCTCAAATTGAACGGATAAGGGAACTATTATATCGATATTATAAACAAGCAGTAACGGTGGCAATAAGTGATGTCGATGAAGTCCAAAATGTAAGAAAATTATATCTAGAAGCAAATGAATGTTTAGAATATCGTTTTTATCTAGGAGAAGGCACCATTATTACACAAAAAGATATTTTTCAAGAAAAAGCAGATTTGCCAATTGACTTTACGATAGATGAACAATGGATTGGTTTAAAAATAAAGTCTGGTCACATCAACGACATATGTAAAGAGATTGAGTCTATTTTTAATAAAATGGCTGATTTGCATCTAGAAATTAGTTTAACAAAATCTTATTGTATACAACTCTATTTCTCTATTATAAAGACTGCGGACAATGAGCAAATGAAAGACTATCTTTACGCCGTATCCAAATTGCTTAGTATGGAAACAGTCCAGCAAATGAAAGAGTATCTAGAAACAATGGCGAAAGAAATCTCAAATGTCTATTATAATCGCTTTAAATCTAAGCAATCTTCCATTATTAAAAGAGTGATAGCGGTAGTTAACGAAAATCTGAATAATCCAGATCTTTCATTAAAAATGGTTGCAAATGATATTTTATACATGAATCCAGATTATTTAGGTAAGCTGTTTAAGCAAGAAACAGGACAGCGATTTTCAGCATATCTTACTAAATTAAGAATTGAAAAAGCAGTAGAAATAATTTTGAAGATGGATGATGTAAAAGTGGGAATGTTGGCGGAAATGATTGGTTTTGGTAATAATCCTCAATATTTTAGTCAGGTATTTAAAAAACACACCGGATACACACCATCAGAATATCAAAATAGTAAGTAAGAGGTATTACCAGGGAAGATTTTTAGAAGTCTATTAAAGTAATGGAGAAAAAACTTCATCCGCAAGAAGGAGGATGTAAAATTGAAAAATATAGGCTTAGTATTATTATGTATTATATTGATTCTTCCAATTACTTCCTGTTATTCAATCGATGGAGAGGTATCAAAAGATTCTTCTAAAAAAGTAACAATTCGCGTAGCGTGGTGGGGTGGGCAACCAAGAAATGATTATACAATGAAAGTAATTGAATTGTATGAAAAGGAAAATCCAAATGTAAAGATTGAAGCTGAGTTTGCTAATTGGGATGATTATTGGAAGAGACTTGCTCCAATGGCAGCGGCTAGCAGATTACCAGACGTTATTCAAATGGATACAGCTTATCTCGTACAATACGGGGAAAAGGGACAATTAGCAGACTTAAATCCCTTTATTAAAAATGGCACAATTGATACTACCTCCATTGATGAAAATACAATTTCTGGGGGGATGATTGGTAATAAATTATTTGGTTTTCCACTTGGGTCCACAGTCCTCTCTATTATTACAAATAATGATGTTCTTGAAAGGGCCGATGTTAAAATAGAAGACGAAAATTGGACTTGGAGTGACTTTGAACGTTTAGCAATAGATATTCGAAACACTACAGGAGAATACGGTACTAATGGAATGTATCCGGCAGATGTGTTTTTTCCTTATTACTTAAGGACACAAGGCGCTCACTTTTATAATGAAGATGGAACAAATCTTGGTTATAAAGATGACCAATTATTTATTCATTACTTTGAAAGACAACTTAGATTAGTAGAGGCAAAGGCCTTTCCTACACCGGATGTCCAAGCACATATTAAAGGATTTGAAGATGAACTTATTGTAACTGGAGATGCAGCAATGTCATGGAATTGGTCCAATCAATATTCTGGATTTGCGCAAAATGAGGAAACATCGTTATCCATTTATCTGCCTCCAGAACATGCTAAAGAGACCGCCTTATTCTTAAAACCAAGCATGTTCTTCTCCGTTCCTAAAAGTTCAAAAAGAAAAGAAGAAGCAGCAAAGTTTATCAATTTCTTTATTAATAATATAGAAGCAAATAAATTAATTAAAGGGGATAGAGGTGTCCCAATATCTTCTAAAGTTTCAAAAGGAATTAAAGAAGAATTGACCTATGAAGAAATGAAGATATTTAATTATGTTGAAAAAGCCTCCCAAAAAGTAAGTAAAACAGATTCCCCAGATCCTCTCGGGAGTGCTGAAGTCATGAAGGAACTGAATGCAATTTCTGATGAGATATTATTTAAAAACATTACACCTAAGGATGGAGCTAAGCGATTTAGGGAAAAAGCAGAGAAAATATTAAGCAAAAATAAGTAAAGGAGTTGGCAAGAAAGTAAGACTTTCTTGCCAACTCTTTTTTATAAGGGAAAGATAGTGCATTTTGAGTATAAATAAAGTAGTTAGTTTTCGTGAATGGTTAAATTTTGACGAATTTATGAATATTCAGAGTTATTAAAGAAGGTTTTTTAAACGTAACCCTCTGTTTTTTTAATTGTTACAAGTAAGCGCATTCAATACAATTAATGTATAAAGAATGTTAATGTTTACTTCATTTAGCTACAAATAAAAAATGATTTGGAGGGATCTCGTTGAAAGTAAAAACTACTATCGAAAAGAAGGAAATTATTGATTCTATTCATTTACTAATGAACAACTTGACGAAAATAAAAGATGATACAGGTGAATTTTTGCTAAATTTTGATGGATTAATTGTTGACGATAAAAGTTGGCATATTTGGAATTGGCCACAAGGAGTAGGGTTATACGGTATCTATAAATATTGGAAATTAACGAATGATCAGAAAGCTTTAGATATTATTAATGAATGGTTTGATGAAAGACTAGAGGAAGGGGCGCCTCCTAAAAATGTTAATACGATGGCTCCGTTATTAACGCTAGCATTTTTATACGAGGATACAGGAAATCAAACGTATTTGCCATACTTGGAGAGTTGGGCGGAATGGGTGATGTATGATATGCCCCGTACATCGGAAGGTGGCCTTCAGCATATGACGTATGGTCCAGAAAATAAAAATCAGCTATGGGATGACACTTTAATGATGACAGTACTTCCTTTAGCGAAAATTGGAAAGTTATTAAATCGACCAGAATACGTAGAAGAAGCAAAAAGGCAATTTCTTATTCATATAAAGTATTTAACGGATAGAAAAACAGGTTTATGGTTCCATGGATGGACTTTTGAAGAAAATCATCATTTTGCAGAAGCACTTTGGGGTAGAGGCAATTGTTGGATTACTATCGCAATTCCTGAAATCATTGAAATATTAGATTTGGAGAAAGGTGATTTTCTACGCGAGTTCTTAATTGATACCTTAAATAGACAAATGGAAGCTCTTGTTCAATATCAAGATGAAAGTGGATTATGGCATACATTAATTAATGATCAAACATCTTATTTAGAAGCATCTGCTTCAGCCGGTTTCGCATATGGTATCTTAAAATCGATTCATAAACGATATATTAGTCATGATTATAAAAAGGTAGCCTATAAAGCTATTAAGGGGATTTTAAGAGAAATTAACGAAGAAGGAGCATTACAAAAAGTATCCGTTGGAACAGGAATGGGAGAAACTCTCGAATTTTATAAAGAGATTAAAACCACAACAATGCCTTATGGACAATCACTTGCTGTTTTGTGTTTATCAGAATTTCTCTATTCTTACATTTAATAAAGTAAATGTAAGAGATGCTCACTAGCCTAATCAAGCAATTAGATCACTATATCACGTAAAGTAGCTTAAATAGTCGTTTGGATGAAAGCGCTTAAAAAATATCCCGCGGTTACAGGTATTTTAAAATGTTTTAAATTCTTGAAAAAATGGAGGTAATCAAGTTGGGAAGACAGCCAAAGTTTATTAATTACTTGTCTTATGGATTAGGTGATTTTGTTGGAGCAGGGGCATTTGCCCTTACTGCAGCGTGGTTACTATATTTCTTGACCACATTTTGTGGTTTAACTGCAATTGAAGCTGGATCAATTTTTGCTATTGCGCGTGTTGTTGATGCTATTGCTGCACCAGTTATGGGGTATATCACAGATAATTTTCATAAAACTAAACTAGGCATACGATTTGGTAGAAGGAAATTCTTTATTTTAGCTTCGATTCCTCTCGTTCTAGTTTACACCTTAATCTGGGTAGATGGCTTTAACTATTTCTATTATTTAATAACCTATATCTTGTTTGAAATTGTCTATTCTATGATTTTAATCCCGTATGATACGCTAGCAGCTGAAATGAGTAAGGATTATAAGATTCGTTCTAAATTCACTGGTGCAAGAATGTTCGTAGCACAGGCATCAGCAGTTTTTGCAGCATTTATACCTGGACGACTTGTGGAGGCATTGGGTAAAGATAATCCTCTATCATTCTTGTACTCAGGTATCATTTTTACAGTCATCTTTATAATTGTATTAGTATTGATTTATAAATTTACTTGGGAAAGACCGTTGGAAGAGATACCAGTAGAGCATGTTGTAAGTAACAGAAGTTTTATGCAAAATGTTCATAAAATTTATGTTGATTTATTCTCTACTTTGAGAGTTAAAACATTTCGTCACCATCTTGGTATGTATTTAGGTGGATATTTAAGCCAAGACGTTTTTAATGCGGTGTTTACTTACTTTGTTGTCTTTGTTCTTATGCAGAATGCCGTACTTGCTTCAAACCTTCTAGCTTTTATGTATGTAATGCAAATTATAGGTGTCTGGATTGCGATGACTTTAACTATTAAATTGAATCCTGCTCCTGCTTATCGTACAGCTATTTCCTTATTTATTGTGGGGATTGCGGGTTTTATAGTACTACAATACACGGGGGCAACAAACAGTACACTATTGCTATTTGTAATGATTGGAATATGTGGATTAGGTCGAGGAGGGTTGAATTATATTCCTTGGAATAACTATACCTTTATTCCTGATGTTGATGAAGCTTTAACAGGTCAAAGACGTGAAGGTGTTTTTGCTGGAGTAATGAGCTTAATTCGTAAAGGTACACAAGCTTTAGCTGTATTTTTGGTAAGTGTAGGATTACAGGAATCTGGCTTTATATCAGGTGAAACAGTACAGCCGGAATCAGCAATTACCGCTATTGTTGCCATTCTTTTGTTTGGGACATTGATCTTTTTGATAGGCGGATTAATTGTTTCCTATCGTTATAAGTTAACAAAAGAAAATCACGTTGTTCTATTAAGTGAAATTGAACGCCTTAAAAATGATGGACCTAGAAACAATGTTTCTAAAGAAGCACGTCAAGTGGTAGAACAACTGACTGGTTGGGAATATGAGAAAGCTTGGGGAAATAATGATGTTGGATATTCGAATTATGTAAGATATAAAGATGCTCAAAAATCCCATCAATACTCAAAAATTGGTAAAAAAATTAATTAGGAGAGAAAAAATGAATGCAAATATTGGAATAAGAGCGCATGATGTTGAAAATCTCCCGTTAGAGCAACTTGTTACAGAAATAGCTAGTAAAGAAGTTAGCGCTGTTCAGCTAGCGTTAAGTAAATCCTTTAAAGAGATAAATAGAGAAGTAGGGTGCTTAACTCCTAGTCTTGCACATAATATTGGAGTAGCTTTCCAGAAAGGTGCTATTCAAATTGCCGTTTTAGGTTGCTATATTAATATGATTCATCCTAATTTAAAGGAAAGAAGAAAAGAGTTAGACCTTTTTAAAGAACATATTAGATATTGTCGCGATTTAGGCTGCAGTTTAGTTGGGACAGAAACAGGAAATGTTAATGCCGAAATTGTTTACACAGAGGAAAATTTTAAGGAAGAGCCATTTCTTGAAGTAGTGGAGAGTGTTCGAGAACTAGTGAAAGAAGCGGAGAAGTTTGGTGTCATGGTTGCCATAGAGGGTGGGATTAATCATCCGATTCATTCTCCTAAACGGATGAAAAGACTTCTTGATGAAGTGAAATCTAATAATCTTCAAGTGATTTTTGATCCAGCTAATTATTTAACTATAGATAATTATCAGAAGCAGGTTGAAATTTTTCAGGAAGCTTTTGATTTATTTGGGGATCAAATTGTGATTATTCATGCAAAAGATTTCATTATTGATAATAAGAAAATAAAGTTTGTTCCAGTTGGGCATGGAATGCTAGATTATGAAGCTATCTTTAGGTTAATAAAAGGAAAGAAACCATTTATTAATATAATTTTAGAGGAAACAAAGGATCCATATATTAAGGAGAGTATCCAATATTTAAATAGGTTGTTTTCCGAGAGCATCTTTTCAATTTAGTGATAACGCAGAAATTCAATTTGTGAAAAAATGAGCAAGTTTATGGGGATTGCCCTGAAAATAAATATAGGAGGATATAAAAGATGTCAGTCGAATTAAGTGATTTTTCATTAGATTATTTTTCATTAATTGGAAAGGTTGCTATTGTAACTGGTGGAAATACAGGATTAGGACAAGGGTATGCTATAGCACTTGCCAAAGCTGGAGCAGATTTATTTATTGTAACGTATAACAAAGATTGGGAGGAAACAAAGCAATTAATCGAAAAAGAGGGAAGACAGGTTGAGTTTTTTCAAGCGGATTTAACAAACAGATCCGCATTAAAAGAAGTGGTTGATAGCTGTCTAACAGCTTATGGGAGAATTGATATTCTCGTCAACAATGCAGGTACAATCCGTCGTGCACCTCTGCTTGAATATAAGCAAGCGGATTGGGATGCGGTAATGGATATTAATTTAAATTCTGTTTACTTCTTGAGTCAAGAGGTGGCAAGAGTCATGGTGAAACAGAAGAGTGGAAAGATCATTAACATTGCCTCCATGCTTTCTTTCCAAGGTGGAAAATTTGTTCCTTCTTATACAGCGAGCAAACATGGGGTAGCAGGAATTACAAAAGCTTTCGCAAACGAATTGGCACAATATGGTTTACAAATAAATGCGATTGCCCCTGGATACGTAGAAACAGCAAATACAGCACCTATCCGTGAAGATCAAGAACGTAAAGCAGAAATTACTTCTAGAATACCAGCAGACCGTTGGGCTACACCTGCAGATTTAATGGGAATTATCGTATTTTTATCAAGTAAGGCATCAGATTACATGAATGGACATATTCTTGCTGTTGACGGTGGATGGTTAGCTCGATAATTTTGCTGAGAAGGATATGGGTTTAAACCGTTTGAGAAGTGGTCATATTTCAGAGACTAGCTAGTTGCAAACTAGCTAGTCTCTCTTCTCTACAAAATAGAAAGGAAAGTTATGAATTGTGCTTCCTTTAGGTGTATAAATATCCTCTTGTCATCGGTAGCTGATTACTGCTTTTCTTAACGAGTAAATATTGAATGACGTCAATATTGCTTGCTTTAAATGAGGCGGCGCAGGCTTGTAAATATAAGTCCCACATCCGAATAAAGCGTTCGTCCTTGGTTTTGCGAATTTCATCTAGGTTGTTGATAAAGTTAGCATGCCACATTTCTAATGTTTTTTGGTAATGACGGCGCAGGCTTTCTAAATCTACTAGTTGCAAATTTTCTACCGTCATATGGTGAACAAGCTCGGCGACTCCAGGAATATAGCCTCCAGGGAAAATATATTTATTGATCCAGGCATTGGTTGCTCCTCCTTGCTGGCGTGAAATTCCATGGATTAAGGCTGCACCATCGTCTTTTAATAAATAGTGGACTTGCTGGAAGTAAGCTTGGAGGTTCTCCTTTCCTACATGTTCAAACATGCCCACACTCGTGATACGATCAAAGGCCATATCCTTTAAATCTCGATAATCCATTAAATAGACGGTTACACTCTCCGATAATCCTTTTTCTTTTGCCGTTTGCATCACATAGTCATACTGTTCTTGGCTTAAGGTTATGCCGGTTGCCCTTACCTGATAGTTTTTTACAGCAGTAAAAAGGAGATTCCCCCACCCACAGCCAATGTCTAATAACTGTTGACCAGGAGAGAGATTTAATTTTTTTAAAATATGATCCACTTTATTTTGCTGTGCAGTTTCTAATGTGTCTTCTGGGTTTTTGAAATAGGCACATGAATAGGTCATGGAGCGATCTAACCAAATTTTATAAAAATCATTGCCGATGTCGTAATGATTTTGTACATCTGCTATACTCTTTGTTTTCGTATGAGACTGTTTGGGAATAAACTTTCTAAACTTATTACTTTGCATAAAGCTGGATGCGTTCTCATAAGCAGAGGTAATTAAATCCTCGATACTGCCCTTTATGTCTATTTTTCCATCCATATAGGCTTCCCCTAGAGCCAACGAGGCATTATTGTATATGTCTTTAATACGAATGGGTTTCTTAAAAATAAGTTCTACTGTAGGTTCGCCATTTCCATAAACAACTGATTTTCCATCCCAAAAAGTAACCTTTACTGGGATAGTGAAAGAATTGCTTAAAAAAGATTTATAAACAGTCTTCTCAAACACAGTATTCACCCCTTTTTTTCCTATTTATATGTATAATTTTACCTCTTTATCATGGAATATGTGGATATAGTGCTCAACTAAGAAAATGGATAAAAAGAAGATCTGTTAAATAGGAGTAGCTTTGAATTAAATAGTTGCAAAATACAAATAATTAGTTATAATGAAAATATCTTCAATAATGTAGCTAAGAAAGGAGGAGCTAGAATGGAAAATATACGTGAGATCCTACAAATTACAATGAGAAGATTCGGTGTGCTTGATAAAAATTGTTGTTCTGTGGGCAATACGGAAATATCACTTGTTCAAAGCCATATTTTATATGAAATTGATAATAGAAATAATCCGTCGATGCAAGAAATCGCAGAGGTTATTGGAATGGATATTACAACCTTTAGCAGACAAATTCAATCATTAATAAAAATGGAGCTAGTCGATAAGCGACAATCGCTGAATGATAAAAGGGTATATGAGCTACAATTAACCCTGCAAGGAAAAGCAATAGCTGCTTCTATTGATACCCAAATGAATCAATATTTAGATGAAGTTTTTTCTTTCATGTCTGATTTTGAAAAAGAAACTGTAATTCGTTCATTGAAGCTATTTAATAGCTCAATGGCAAAGAGTAATATGTGTTGTCGTCCAGTAAAGTAATAATGGTAAAGAAAGCCGCTATGTTAAATTCACGCTTAGTGAACGATATAAATAATTAACATAGCCTAACCTTTTATACCATACTTGCAATTCGCAAATAAAAGGAGAGGTGAAAATGTGGTATGAAGTAATAAAAAATTTTGCATGGCTAGTAATAGAATTAACGATTCTATTCGTTGTCGTTTCTTTTATAGTTAGCTTACTACAAAGTTTTATCCGCTATGACAAAGTAAAGGGGTGGATGAAGAAGTCACCACCTATTATGAGCGCTTTTATTGCCGTGCTTTTTGCCTTTATTACACCGTTCTGTTCCTGTTCGACGATACCAGTAGTAGTAAATTTATTGAGAAATAATATTCGTTTTAGTACGGTAATGATTTTCCTATTTTCCTCTCCAGTTCTAGATCCAACTATTTTAACGGTGATGACTGTTTTAATGGGCTGGAAAGTAGCTCTTTATTATACATTGGTCACAACGCTGCTTTCGATTACTCTCGGTTTTATGCTGGAAAAATGGGGATTTGAAAAAGAAGTGAAAAATGTCATTATAAAAAATGGCCTTCAGGAAGAAAAGGGATTTAACTTGAAAAATACCTTTGTTGAAATTCTAACTTTAATGAAAACAGTTTATCCGTTTCTGTTAATAGGGGCAGGGATCGGGGCAGTGATAGGCGGAATCGTACCAACCGAGTTTGTAGCAACATATTTGGGAGGAGAAAGCTGGTGGTTGATTCCGATAGCAGCAATTATTGGTATCCCTTTATACATTCGATTATCATCAATGATTCCCATTTCCCAAATTTTAATTGCCAAAGGCATGGCGCTTGGGCCAGTGATGGCAATGATGATAAGTTCAGCAGGGGCTAGTCTCCCAGAATTAAGTTTATTAAATAGTATCTTTAAACGAAAATTAATGTTTGCGTTTATTTTATCGGTTATCTCTATGTCCACCATTTCCGGATTTTTATTTTATTTTATCCAGTAGATTTTTACATTGAGAATTCATTTTAATAAGGAGGAATAAGTAATGATGAAAATTTTTAGAAAGTTTTTAAAAAAAGAGCAGAAAAATGATTGCTGTACCATTATGATAGAAGAAGTAGGGGAAAAGAAGGAGACATGCTGCGAAGTAAAGGAGGAAAGAGAGGGAAATGAATACAAGGCTTGAAAGACTTACAGAAGACTTTTGGGAAGAGGTTGCTACCATTTATGAATTAGGGATTCAATCAAGGCAGGCAACATTTGAGACGGAGGTTCCAAATTGGGAGAAGTGGAGCAGTAGTAAAGATTTATCTTCCAGTTTAGTACTGTTGGATGAAGAGGCTGGTAGAATGATTGGGTGGGCTGCTATCAGCAAAGTATCGAATCGATGTGTATATCAAGGAGTTGGCGAGCATAGTGTTTATTTGCATCCGGATTATCATCGTAAAGGATATGGGAGATTTTTATTGGGGGAATTGATTGAACATTCTGAATTAAATGGCTACTGGACACTGCAATCAGGTATTTTTCCAGAAAATATTGCGAGTATCCAGCTCCATAAAAGCTGTGGGTTTAAAGAAATTGGCATTCGGGAAAAAATCGGCAATTTAGATGGTATATGGAGAGATGTACTATTAATGGAAAAAAGAAGTGCAAAGTTTTGATCTTGCTTTAAATCGAGAAGGTGTTGGATGCCTTCTCGATTTTTTTGAGCTAATAGGATGAATGCTCTAAATCCAACGTCATAAAAACACTATTTGGATCTTCCTCATAATTGGAAAAAGGCCCACAATACTGAAACCCTAAGCTCTCATATAGCTTTTTTGCTGGGAGGAAAGCGTCCATGGAGCCTGTTTCCAAGCTTAAACGGCTATATCCGCGGTTTTTCGCTTCCTGGATAATATGGACAAGTAATTTTCTGGCTACTCCTTTTCTTAGATGGTTCGGAGAGGTTTTCATCGACTTAATCTCTCCATGCTTGGTATCTAGTTCCTTTAATGCACCACAGCCAGTTACCTCCGCATCTTCCCAAACGCTCCAAAAGGTAACTTCTGGTTTTCTTAATCCCTCCACATCTAAAGCATGAATGCTCTCAGGAGGAGAATGCAGGGTCATGCTATGTAGATGATCTTCTAACAAAGCAATGACTTCTTTCGATGTAACATTGTCGATAATGATTTTCATCTCAACCAACCTTTCTATATATTTATTTCTATTCTACTTTTTTCCTTATTCTAGTGGAATGGATTATTTGCATTTTGATTGGAAATATTTAATCAAATATCTTTATTTAAAAATGTTTGCCTTTGAGGTATTTTGTTTGTTATGATATTCACATTGGTTTTTAATTTGCAATAGGGAAAGGAAAATGAAATAAGATGAATGTATTAGTAGTAAAAGCAAACAATCGTCCAGCTGCTGAGGCTGTATCAAGTAAAATGTATGAAACGTTTATGGAGTCTATTAAAGGTGCTGAAAACCTTAATGTGAATGTATATGATGTATATGCAGAAGATACTCCTTACTTTGGTCAAGAATTATTCGATGCTTTCGGTAAAGTACAAAGCGGAGCAGAATTAACAGATATAGAGCAACGTTTATTAGCTGCAAAACAAAAAGCAATGGATGCTTTAACAGCTGCTGATGTAGTAGTTTTCGCATTCCCACTTTGGAACTTAACAATCCCAGCTAAATTACAAACATTTATTGATTATGTATATGCTGCAGGTTTTGCATTTAAATTTGATGCAGAAGGTAACATGATTCAATTAATGACAGATAAAAAAGCGATTCTTTTAAATGCTCGCGGTGGAATTTATTCTACTCCTGAAGCTGCTCCATCAGAAATGGCTGTTAACTATATGCGTGCAGTATTTGGCGGCGTATTCGGTATGGAAATCATTGAAGAAGTGATTATTGAAGGTCATAATGCAATGCCTGATAAAGCTGCTTCTATCATTGAAGAAGGTTTACAAAAAGTTGCTGCTGCTGGAAATAAATTAGTAGCTCAAACTGTTTAATAAATTTTAAATAGATAAGATAACAAAACTCCGTTTGAAATTATTCAAACGGAGTTTTTTAATGGAAAAAAGAGTATACTAGGAAAAGTGATATTTTGGGACATATGTCCTTTTCCTATTTTTAGAAATCGATTATCTTTAAAAAGGAAATTAAATAGCAAGGAGTCGAACAAATGAGAGGTATTTTATTTGCGTTTATGGGTGGTGCGTTTATTACTCTGCAAGGAGTGGCAAATGCAAGGATTAGCCAAGATATTGGTTCATGGCAGGCAGCTACCATTACTCAGTTTACTGGATTTGTGTTAGCCCTAATTATTTTACTAGTAGTGAAAGAAGAAACATTTTCAAAATATAAACAAGTAAAGCCATTATATTTAGCGGGAGGATCCTTTGCATCGGTCGTTATTTTTAGCACGATTACAGCGATGCATTTAGTGGGGGCCACACTAACCATTTCCACTGCTTTAATTGCCCAACTGTTTATCACCTTTATTATAGAAAGCAATGGTTGGTTCGGTTTGGAGAAGCAACAGATGAAGATGCCACAGTTTATAGGAATTGGCATGATGATATTAGGTGTTCTTTTATTAAAAATGTAAGGAGACCTATCCGTGAAAGAGATTGGAAATGTAGAGCAAGTAGAAGAATATATGCGTAAATTTCAATTAGAAGCTATTTTTCCGGAAATGTTGAAAGTGCATTTACATCTTTATGCTTTTAACCAAGGGGAATTTATTTGTACACAAGGACAGGCTGCTGAGTATCTTTATATTTTGGTAGATGGAAAAATGAAAATATATACAACGACAGCGGAAGGAAAGACATTAATCCTTTCTTTTAAAACGCCTCTAGAAATGGTTGGCGATGTGGAATATGTAAGGGGTACGGATATTCTTAATACTGTGGAAGCTATCACAGATGTGATCACGATTGGGGTTCATAAACGACATTTGAAGCAATATGCAAGTGACTATGCACCTTTCTTACAGTTTCTGCTGGATATCATTACAAAGAAATTCTATATCAAATCCAGTTCGATGCGATTCAATTTATTCTATTCAGTAGAAGTGAGACTGGCTAGTTATTTACTATCTGTTTCTTTTGATAAAGAGGACCCTTTATATAGTACGGAAAGTAATAAAATTAATCTAAAAGATACAGCGAATTTAATTGGCACAAGTTATCGTCATTTAAATAGAGTAATACAGCAATTTTGTCTGGACGGTCTGATTGAACGGAAAAAGGGGTTTATTGTGGTAAAAAACAGAGATGGTTTAACAAGTTTAGCTGGTAAAAGTATTTATGAAGAAGGATTGGGTGAATAAAAATATGATATATGGTTTACTTATTGCTTTTATTAGCGGTAGTCTTGTTGGGGTGCAAAATATATTTAATAATCGTGTAAATCAGAAGGCTGGACTTTGGGCTACGACCACTCTAGTGCTAGCGTTGGGATTTATTGCTTCCTTTATTCTTGGCTTTATTTCAGAAGGTACAGGGCTATTTCATTTAGAAAATATGCGGACTTGGTACTGGTTCAGTGGGATTATTGGTGTTGGTGTTGTTGTTTGTATGACAAAAGGAATTAGGCATTTGGGCGCGACGTATGCTGTTTCGATTTCCTTGTCTTCCCAACTTGTGTTTGCTTTGCTTTTCGATTCCTTCGGCTTGTTGGGCTTAGATAGGGTTCCATTTACCCCAAAGCAGCTAATTGGTGTATTGGTCATTATCGGTGGCATTCTTGTTTTCAAAATGGGGGGAACATCAGAAAAGAAGCAGCCTGTGAAAGAATTGGTGAAAAGATAGGAGAGGATTGAATGAAGCTATTACATAATAAGGGAGGCTTAGAGATGATTCAAACAACTGGAGGAGAACCGAACTTGAAGAAGTATCAAACCTTACTTTTTGATGTGGATGATACCTTATTGGACTTTGCAGCGGCGGAAGACCATGCTTTTCGCCTATTACTGCAGGAACAAGATGTTTCATATAGTGAAGAATGGAAAAAGCAGTATCAACAGCTAAATCAGGGTCTGTGGAAAGCATTTGAAGAAGGGAAAATTACACGTGATGAGGTAGTTAATACAAGATTTACCCTTTTCTTTGAAAAGATGGGCAAGAAGGTAGATGGAGCTTTATTAGAGCAAAGCTACCGCGAGTATTTGGGAGAAGGAAACCAGTTATTAGATGGAGCGCTGGATTTAATAAGGGAGGTTTCAAGCCATTTTGATTTATATATTGTAACGAATGGCATGTCAGCAACACAAGAAAAACGATTAAAATCTTCTGGTTTATATCCATTTTTTAAAGCCGTTTTTGTATCGGAGGATACTGGCTATCAAAAGCCAATGAAGGAGTTCTTTGATTATTGCTTTGCTCGAATTCCTCAAATTAATAAAGAGACAACTTTAATTATAGGGGACTCCTTAAGTGCAGATATTCAAGGTGGGTTTAATGCAGGAATTGATACCTGTTGGATAAACCCGTTCAAGCAGGCAAATAAAACGAATTTGCAGCCAACCTATGAAATCACAAAATTAATAGAACTGCTTGTCCTTTTAGAGCAAGAAAACCAATCGAACGATTAATGATTCGATTGGTTTTCGTATTTTTTGTCTAATTTTCGAACAAGGGCAATGGAAGTTCTGGAAAGTAAGAAAGTGCATGTTTCTGTCAGCAATGTATAATACCAATACCATCCTTTTCTATAGGATATTAATTTAGTGTACTTCTCTAACAGGGCTTCCACGATCGTCATCGGAATACTTAAATAAAAAGATTTGAGAATGATTCCAGGTAGCTTGGAATGATGGCTTATTTGATTATAGACAACGCAAGTGATTGGGAATAACAAATAGTCAAATAGAACATTGATTTGAAAATGCTTTGGTAGAAAACGAACAGGGAAATTAAGCCATTTTTCAGAAGTAACAACGCTATCCACAAAACTGGACAAATATCCTTTAAAAAAGAAGACTAGAAACCATTCCTTTACTGGTTTTTTTCTAAAGATAACTGGTAAAAGCCCAATTCCCAAAAATAAAAGGAATCTTAATATTTTCCGCTCCACTTTCATCACCCGTTTAGTAAACGATTATCCTTTCATGTAGTATGAATAGGATTTTTATAATTTGTCCAAAAAGCAAAAAAATATGTAAAAAAGCATCTGTTCTAATGCCTTTTTACACTGGAGAAAGGAAGATTCTTGTTCTTTTTATAAGGTGCTTTTTCGTTTTATATTCGAATCATGGCGGACTTTCTCATAAATTATTTTTGATTTGCACTTTCAATAAAATAATTAGTTCCTTTTTAGCCGATTCTAGGTAGTAACCATAGCACCACCGTTTACATGAATCGTTTGCCCTGTCATATACGATCCGTCATCCGACGCAAGCAGTACATATACTGGAGCAATTTCGTATGGTTGACCAGCCCGTTTCATCGGCACATCTGAACCTAATGTGGCAACACTTTCAGCCGGTTGCGATGCAGGCTGGAGGGGTGTCCAGAATGGACCAGGTGCAACAGCATTTACTCGGATACCTTTACTGACAAGACTGTTAGCTAGTGCTCGTGTGTAACTAACAATGGCACCCTTGGTTGTTGTATAATCAATCAATTTACTGACGCCGATATAGGCAACGAGGGATGTCGTATTGACAATGCTAGCTCCTTTTTTAAAATGAGGTAACGTTGCCTTTGTTAAATGAAAATAGGCATGAATATTGACGTCAAACGTTAATTCCCATTGTTCATCTGGTATAGCTGTTAAGTCATCCTGGAAAAATTGGACTGCTGCGTTATTTACCAAAATATCAACTTTTCCAAACGTTTCTAGCGTTTTTTGGACAATGAATTCACAATGTTCTTTTCTTCTCAGGTCTCCTGGAATAAGCAAGCAAGAGCTCCCGTAATGTTCGATTGCTTGTTTCGTTGTTTCGGCATCTATATGCTCATCATAATATGCGATAACGATATTTGCCCCTTCTTTCGCAAATGCTACAGCCACAGCTCTGCCGATTCCACTATCTCCCCCAGTAATAATGGCGATACGACCTTTTAATTTTCCTGTTCCGATATAGTTCGGGTTGTCAAAAATAGGAAGGGGATCCATAAGATATTCAAAACCAGGCTGCCTCGTTTGGTGTTGAGGCGGAAAAGTCCATTTGATTTCTTCACATTTTGTTTCAGATCCATAATTTTTCTTATTTGTCACAGAATTAACCTCCATGCGCTTTTTAGGCTACTTAGTAAACCTTGGCTTTAATATGGGTAAGGCGGAGAGGAAAGGTCGAGATAAGGATGGGTAGTAGGTGATGGCTGCGTGGAATGATAAGGCTGATTCGTTGTTCCTCCGTTTTGGTCACACCCTGGTGGTGGTCCAAGAATCGTAGATTGGTTAATTGGTGCCACTGCATTTGCATAGAGTGTTTCATTTACACAATAGGCTCTGTTTGCAATCTCTTTCGGTAAAAAGCGTAGAAAATCGGAACCAAGCACAATATCTGGTGTCGGCTGATCAAAAATAGTAAGGAAGTGCGTATTGTTCCGTAGTGCCACAATCCAATGAAACCACCCTTTAGGAAATTGTGAAGCCTGACCTGGTTTTACATGATACGTCATTATATTTTGAGTAAAAGGATTGAAAACAGACGTCATCACTTCTCCGCTAAGGACAAAAACAAGTTCATTCACATTTGTATGCCAGTGTGGCTGAACGATAATTCCCTGATTAAGATGCACATTGAATAACCCAGTATGTATAGCCGGCATTTGATTAGAAAATAACTGTGTAATGTAATTATAAGAATCCCTTCTATAATTAACAGACTGGGTGGAATCGCCAAAGAGCTGAAAGGAAGGAGAAG
Source organism: Niallia sp. (assembly GCF_031978665.1). Lineage (NCBI taxonomy): Bacteria > Bacillati > Bacillota > Bacilli > Caryophanales > Bacillaceae > Niallia > Niallia sp. The sequence continues at coordinate 101,539 of NZ_DALZDK010000009.1, forward strand.
CCGGGTTAACAGACATGATACAAGCCCCCTATTTTTCAAGTGGAAATTTTAATTTTGATTACTAGCTTAAATATATACAAAACTAGGTTGGCCTATGAGTGGAAAATTAGTTTGATTTGCATGGAGGGAGGAGTTGAATGTAGAAAGTTGGGTTTTAAGTGAGGACAGATGTAGATTGGCGTGAAAATAGGATGAGGAATGCGTGGGGAATTGAAAATATCAGCCAAAGTGAGAGCAAAATTAGCGATAAGGAAGAGGATTTCAACCAAAGCTCCAAATATATGGTTCAAACTTTGAATATATGGTTCAAAGTTCGAATATATGGTCCAAACTTTGAATATATGATCCAAAGTTCGAATAAATGATCCAAACTTTGAATA
>NZ_DALZDK010000009.1:102018-120575 GCF_031978665.1 Niallia sp.
AAACTTTGAATATATGATCCAAAGTTCGAATAAATGATCCAAACTTTGAATATATGATCCAAAGTTCGAATATATGATCCAAACGCCGAATATATGTATATGATCCAAATCACAACATCCCCCCCACAGTCCTACAAAAAAACACCACCCAATCAAAAATAATTAAGTGGTGTCAGCTATTCATCAATCAATCATGGAAATTCATACCATCTGTTACTTCTTTAACAACTCCAGCACGAATGACAAAATCTCCGAAGTGTTCATTTTCTAAGCGTTCTTTTGCATAACGAGGGAGCAATACACGAAGCTCTGAAAGGATTTCTTCCTCGCCAACATTTTCACGATAGAGTTTGCTTAAGCGGCTTCCGTTAAAGGCTGCGCCTAAATACATATTGTATTTCCCAGGCCCTTTACCGATAAATCCAATCTCACCTAATGCATGGCGAGCACAGCCGTTAGGACACCCGGTCATACGAATGGTTATCTCTTCTTCACGTAATCCATTTTCATCAACTATTTCTTCAATCTTATCAATTAAGACTGGTAAATAGCGCTCTGCCTCTGCCATTGCTAAACCACATGTTGGTAGAGACACACAAGCGATCGAATTACGGCGCAAGGCAGAAAAGCGTTTTCCATCCATGATGCCAAATTGCTCTATTAAATTAGCAATTTGCTTTTTATTGCGACTTGAAACATTCGCAATTACTAAATTCTGATTAGCTGTTAATCGGAAATCACCAGTGTGTACTTTGGCAATCTCGCGTAATCCAGTCATTAAAGGGTAGTTTTCATAATCTTTAATACGGCCACCTTCAACAAATAGGGTGAAATGCCATTTTCCTTTGATGCCTTTTTCCCAGCCATAGCGATCCCCATTGTGGTTAAAATGAAATTCTCTTGCTGCTTGAAGCTTCCAGCCTAAGCGGTTTTCTAATTCTTCGACAATATTCTCTAAGCCGAGACGGTCGACGGTATATTTAAAACGAGCATTCTTACGAACGGAGCGATTGCCATAATCTCGCTGAATCGTAATTACTTTTTCAGCCACATCAAGAATTTGTTCTGGTGTACAGAATCCGATCACTTTCGCAAGCTGTGGATAGGTTGCTTTATCCCCATGAGTCATTCCCATTCCGCCACCAATTGCTACATTGAATCCAACCAGTTTTTGGCCTTCTGTAATAGCAATAAGTCCAAGATCTTGGGAAAATACATCAATATCATTGGAAGGAGGAACGGCGATTCCGATTTTAAACTTTCTAGGCAAATAAAGTTTTCCATACATTGGCTCTATTTCGGTTTCCTCTACAGTTGGAGAGAAAGCTACTTTTTCCTGATCTAACCAAAGCTCATGATAGGCTCTTGTACGAGGAAGTAAATAATCACTTAATTTTTGTGACCATTCATAAACCTCGCTATGGAGCTCTGACTGATACGGATTTGGGTTACACATAACATTACGATTTACATCGCCACAAGCTGCAATCGTATCAAGTAAGGACTGATGGATATCTTGTATCGTTTGTTTCATATTCCATTTTAAAATGCCATGCATTTGGAAAGCTTGGCGGGTCGTTAATTTTAAGGTATTATTTCCATATTTCTGTGCCAAATCATCCATTGTCAGCCATTGAGCCGGTGTTGCCACTCCACCTGGAGTTCGAACACGGAGCATAAATTGGTAGGCAGGCTCAAGCTTTTGCTTTGCTCGTTCATTTCGAATATCGCGATCATCCTGCAAATAGCTGCCATGAAATTTCATTAACCGGTTATCGTCTTCAGAAATACCAGAACTTAATTCCTCTTCCATGGATTCTTTTAGGGTGCCACGTAAATAATTGCTTTCTTCTTTAATTCGTTCCACATCACTTGGTGGTCCATCTGGTGCTTTTAATACTTGTTTCGCCATTTTAGAAAACTCCTTTCCTGCCAAAATAATTAATATACATCACGTTGATAACGTTTGTTCTGAGTCATCGCTGCTACGTATTCCTCAGCTTGTTCTAATGACATTTGGCCTTCTTTTTGAATAATAGCAAGAAGTGTTTGATGCACATCATGTGCCATATGCTTTTCATCTCCACAAATATAGAGAACTGCTCCTTCTTCCAGCCATTCAAATAGCTCTTTACTGTGTTCAAGCATACGATGCTGAACATAGACCTTTTCTGCTTTATCACGGGAAAATGCAATATTCATTTTCGTTAACACGCCATCTTTAAGCCAGTTTTGCCATTCTGTTTGATAGAGAAAGTCTGTCACAAAATGCTGGTCTCCAAAGAAAAGCCATGATTTTCCGTTAGCACCTATTTCTTCTCTTTCTTGTAAGAAAGAACGGAATGGAGCAACTCCTGTTCCTGGACCAACCATAATAATTGGCGTGTCTGGACTGTCAGGAAGCTTGAAATTTTCATTGTTTTGTATATAAATAGGCAGTTTATCGCCAGGTTGGATACGTTCAGCTAGTTGGACGGAGCAAACGCCGTTGCGATCTCGTCCATTTGCATGATAACGAACTGCACCAATGGTTAAATGTACTTCATCAGGATTTGCCTGGTAGCTGCTGGCGATGGAATAAAGACGTGTCGGCAGTTTACGAAGCAAGGACACAAATGTTTGTGCATTTATTTCTAATGGACCAAAATCTTGGATAAGATCTAATAAGTCCCGGCCATTCAAATAAGCTTTTAATTTGTCTTCGTTTCCTTTAGCGAGCAGTTCATCTAAAGACTTATTTGCTGCTAGTTCGGAAAACTTTTGTAATAGTGGCTTTGTTAAAACAGTAATTTCATAGTAAGTTAATAAAGCCTCCCTAAAAGCAAGAACTTCCCCTTGTTTATTTATCGTTACACTTTCTGTTTTAGAGAAGCCTAGTTTATTAATTAAAAGGTCTACTAGCTCTGGATCGTTATTCGGGAATATTCCAAGGCTGTCGCCTGGTTTGAAGGTAATTCCAGAATCCTCAATAGAAAGTTCCACATGCAAGGTTTCTTTATTTGAACCACGTCCATTTAGATTGATAATGTCTAATACTTCAGCATAATACGGATTGCTGCGAGAATAGCCGGAATCTTGAATGGAAGATGGTATTGTGCTTATGGCATTAGATACTGTTGATTCCGATTGAAGATTCAACCCACTAACGACACCTGCAAACCATTCACTTGCTGGTTCATCATAATCAAGATCACAATCGACACGGGGATAAAGTCTAGTTCCGCCTAATTCTTCTAAACGCTCATCAAATTGTTTTCCTGTTTCGCAAAAGAATTCATACGAACTATCACCAAGTGCTAATACAGAGTAGTGGAAATCCTCTAGCTTAGGTGCTCGTTTACCGTGCAGGAATTCATGGAAAGCGATTGCTGTATCTGGTGGATCACCTTCGCCATGTGTACTAACAATAATAAGAAGATTTTGTATCTTTTTGAGATTATTTGCCTTAAAGTCACTCATCGATTGCACAGTAACATTAAATCCTAGTTCCTTTAAACGGTTGCCATGATTTTTGGCAAGGTTTTGTGCATTACCAGTTTGAGATCCAAAAAGAATCGTAATGTCTTTTGTAATGGGATTTGCTGTTTTTTGTTCCGTTATTTCAGTAGTTAAGCTAGGTTCTCCTGCTGTTGCGACTACCGTCGAGGAAGCGGATAAATAGCCATTGAGCCAAATTTTCTGTGATTCTGTTAAAGTTGGTAAAAGGCGGTTTAATAATTCTGTTTGTTCTTGATTAAACGGACTGTTTACTACTTGAAGCTGCAACACTTTCACCTCACAAGGATATTAACATTTCTTGTCGAAATTTGATTAGTAAGATAATTCTTGACATTTATTTTATAATGAAAAAGGAGGATTGTCACTGTGTTTTTATTAATCCCATCAGACAAATCGGATTAGAAAAACAAAAGTGCCTGTTTTATTTAGAACAAGCTGGGGGATGATGTTTTTCTAAAAGGATATGAATTTGTATTAGGTTGTTCCGTCTTTTAATAGCAAAATTAAAACCAGCCTCTTACAAAGATAATCGAATAGTGGATTAACAAAACGAGTGATGGAAAGCTGGATAGGCGCAAGGACATTAACAAAAACAAACCAAAAACGCCTAAATCATCCTCCTATTACACGTATACTAATTGTACTTTACTGTAATTGAAAGAATTAGTAAAATACATATAAATTATTGAAACTATTAGTATTTCTAATAATTAGTTAGCAAGTTTTCATTTTTATTTATCAAAAATTCTAACTAGATAACAATAAACATATACACATGGATTATTGGAGGAGAAAACCATGCAGTACGACGCATTAAAAACATTTGTGACGCTTGTTGAAGTGAAGAATTTTACTAAAACAGCAGAAATGCTGCTTATGTCTCAGCCGAGTGTGAGTCTCCATATCAAAAATCTTGAAAAAGAATTTCAAACAAAATTACTGGACCGGTCACCTAAGTATTTAAAAGTAACGCCAACTGGTCAAATGTTATATGATTGTGCGGTTCAGATGATTCGCCTATATGAACAGACAAGACAGCATATTATGGAGCATCATCATGCGATAAAAGGGGAGCTAAAAATAGGTGCAAGCTTTACAATTGGCGAGTATATTCTGCCATCCTTATTACTTGATTTGCAAAAACAGCATCCGGAGTTGCAGATACAAGCGACAATTGGTAATACAGAAGAAATTGTCCAAGCAGTAAGACTATATGAAGTAGATATTGGCTTAATTGAAGGACAGACAAATGATAAGGAATTGGACGTTATCCCCTTTATGGAGGATGAGCTATTTATTGTCGCATCTGTTCACCACCCATTGGCAAATCGAGAAGAAGTTGCGATTTCCGAGCTCCATGACCAAGCATGGATTACCAGAGAGGTTGGATCAGGGACAAGGGAATACTTAAATCATGTTATCCGCTCCAATGGATTAAGGGCAAAATCCTTTTTAACCATTAGTAGTAATCAAGGCATTAAAGAAACGCTTATAAATGGAAATGGGCTTTCTCTTTTATCCCAAAGTGTTATTGAAAGAGATGTAAAGAACAGGAACCTATGTATTATTCCAGTCGTAAATACTCGATTTACACGGAGACTTTCCTATCTAATTGCCCCCATTATGAAGGAGAAGCAAAACGTTCTTACCTTTATCGAGACACTGACGGAGACTTTTCCTTATTCAGAGTAATAACATAGTCTAGGCGAGATGTATAACTACAGGTATTTAGCATCATCCTAAGAAAAAAACAGAATAACCCTTCTATATTCATAGAAAAATGGCTAGTTTTTGTAGTATGATAACAAAGGAATTTTTTTATTATATAAAGGAAAAGTGAAGACTTGCTTTTTCTAAAATAAGGAGAACTACTTGTCTATGAAGAAAAAAAACAAAACAACTCGCCTAGTTCTACTCGGACTGCTTTCAGCAATTATTATTATTCAAACCTTTGTTCCGTTATTAGGGTATATTCCGATTGGCCCGCTTAGTTTAACAATTATTCAGGTTACAGTAATCATCGCTGCAATTGTATTGGGAACATTAGATGGTGCAATTATAGGGGGAGTCTGGGGATTAATAACCTTCATCCGTGCTTTCATCTATCCAACAAGTATCCTTGCGCCGATCATTTTTACCAATCCGTTAATTTCTGTTTTTCCAAGAATAATGATTGGAGTCGTGGCAGGACTTCTTTTCTATAAAGTGTTAAAAGGCAGAATGAATGAGACGCTAGCCATGAGTATTTCCGGGGTTATCGGCTCTTTAACGAATACGATTCTCGTTATGGGCTTTGTTTATTTATTTGTAAGAGAACCGTATGCAAACGCAATTAATGTTAATGTAGAAGATCTATTACCAGCAATCTTAGCTATAGTTGGTACAAATGGAATTCCAGAAGCGATATTTTCTGGAATCATTACGCCAATTATCGCTAAGCCATTATTAAAAATAAGAAAAAGATAAAGAATTGAAAAAATAGCTGATGCAGTAGTGCTAATCGGCTATTTTTTTGCGAAAAAAAGAATTGTTTTGTAAGTAGGTCATGCACAAAGTAAAATATTTTTGATATAAATAAAGAAAGAGTATCCATACTAAATAAGTAGGAACTACGAAAGAATAATTCCGACTAAACAACTAGAAAAACTTATTGACAATAATAGCAATTATGATAAAATTTAGAAAATAACGATGCTTATCAAGAGAGACTGAGGGAATTGGCCCAAAGAAGTCCGGCAACCTACTAATTACGCAAGGTGCTAAATCCAACAAAATGGATATCCATTTTGAAAGATAAGGTAAGGAATAATTACCTGATATCTTTCCAAACGGAAGGATTTTTTTATCGTTTAGCTACTCCTTACGAATACCAAAAACAAACAGTCATTGGTAAGCATTTCTGTAATTCAATAGATGTCTAGCTTAGCAGACTCATTTCTAATGGATTTATAAAAGGTTCACCTTTTAAAGGAGGGATTTGTTGGTGGGGGAAACAAATCAGCTGGGCAAAGTGAAATCTCAATTAGAGGAAATTCTTAAAACAATGAAGTTTGGATCTGTCACATTAGTTGTACAGGATGGGAAAATAATTCAAATTGAGAAAAACGAAAAAATACGCTTAGGAAAATAACAGGAAGCCTCCTGTTAACTAGCGAGTTATAAAGAAGCTGACTAGATAAACTAGAGGCAACTTTAACTAAATAGGTGGGTTAAAGCTGTCTTTTTTATATAAATGGCACATTAATCCATAAATATTTGATACTAGAAGTAGTTTTTAATGATAGAAATTGGTAGCATTTGCGCTATATTTTATAGGCGCTTTGAGCTTTTCTAATAAGAATGGAGGATTTTTATGAGTCAGTTATTAACCTATGAAACGATAGATACGTATCCTCCTGTTGACTTTCCAAGTGAAACGGAAACAAAGGGAGCCTTAGAGGTTTTAAAGTGGGCCTATGATACGTACAAAGACGATATTGTCTATGCCTGTAGTTTTGGAATAGAAGGAATTGTACTAATTGATTTGATTTCTAAAATAAAAAAAGATGCTCATATTGTTTTTTTAGATACAGATGTACATTTTGACGAAACATATGAATTGATTGAAAAAGTGAAAAAGCGGTATCCAGATTTGCAAATTGAGTTGAAAAAACCAGCGATTACACTAGAAGAACAGGCTGCTCAATATGGAGAGGAGCTTTGGTTATCCAATCCGAATAAGTGCTGTGAGATTCGGAAAGTTATTCCTTTAAATGAAGTCCTATCTGAGCCAGTTGCTTGGATATCTGGACTTCGAAGAGAACAGTCCGAATCAAGAAAAAATACGCAATACCTAAATAAGGATAATAAATTCAAGTCAATTAAAGTTTGTCCACTTATACATTGGACATGGAAAGATGTTTGGAGATATGCCCATAAGAATTCCCTAGATTACAATATTCTCCATGATAGGGGCTATCCAAGCATTGGTTGCAGAACCTGTACACAGCCTGCTATTAATATGGAAGATTTACGATCTGGAAGATGGACAGGAAAAGGGAAAACAGAATGCGGGTTACACTTACAATAAATGAGTAGAGGTAAAAAGGTATGATCGTAATTTTAGCAGGTATTATGTCATTGTTTTTTGCAATGAACATTGGCGCAAGTGGGGCTGCAGCAAGCCTAGGTGTTGCATATGGATCAGGCGCCATTCCCAAAAAAAGAGTAGCTCTGCTTATATGTGCGGTTGCAATCTTACTAGGGGCAGTTATTGGCGGAAGCGAAGTAGTAAAGACAGTCGGGGAAGGGTTAATTCCAAGTGATCTTCTTGATGCGAAAATTGTTTTAATCATTTTATCGTCAGCTGCTCTTTCCTTATTTATTGCTAATATAATGGGGATTCCACTATCAACAAGTGAAATTACAGTTGGAAGTGTCGTAGGAGTAGGTGTAGCTTTTAAAAGCTTATACATTGCTAATATTTTATGGATTGTCTTCTTTTGGTTTCTTGTTCCAATCGTTTCTTTTTTTATTGCTTTAGGGGCTGGAAAATATATAAGAAAGCTTGAAAGTCATAATGAATGGATTCGTAATCCAGGTAATGAAAAATATTTATCTATTTTTGTCATTATCATTGGATGCTTTGAAGCCTTCTCTGCTGGCATGAACAATGTCGCAAACTCTATTGGACCGTTAGTTGGTGCTGATATGATATCCATGCAAACGGGAGTAGTTGTTGGAGGGGTTTTCATTGCAATTGGTGCCTTTTTGTTAGGTGGAAGAGTCCTGCAGACGAACGGAAAGAAAATTGTCCAATTTAGCAAGCTTGAAGGAGGACTAATTTCTGGAACTGGCGCAACATTAGTGACAATTGCTTCTATTTTTGGAATACCAGTTCCACTAACACAAGTTACTAGCTCTGCCATTATTGGAATAGGTGTGTCAAAGAATGGCTATGGAATGTTAAAAAAGAAACTAGTGCTAAGGATATTTAAGGTATGGATTGTTTCTCCAGTCTTATCTCTAGTCATTTCCTATAGCTTAGTTCAATTATTCATTAAAGCAGATATTTATAATGTACTTATAATTCTTAGTGTATGTATTGCTACACTTGGGATTATAAGCCTAATGAAAACCATTCGCGAAGATAACAGCACTATTTATGAAGACGGTGGCGGAATTTAATTATACTAACTCGGAAAAAGAAAGGTGTGCTAAAAAATGTCATTAAGTCAACCACATGGTGGAAAATTAATTAATTTATATGAACCAACTTTTGATGTATCTGAACTAAAGGTAGAACTAGAAATTGATACAATTGCACTTAGTGATCTGGAGTTGATTGGAAACGGTGCGTATAGCCCGCTAACAGGATTTCTTTCACAAAAAGATTATGAAGCGGTTGTGGAAAATATGCATTTATCTACAGGCGAAGTATGGAGTATCCCTATAACATTGCCTATTTCAAAGGAACAATCAGAAAAAATTGAACTTGATGATACAGTGAAATTAGTACATCAAGGAGAAGTATATGGTGTACTTACAGTGAAGGATATTTACATTCCTAATAAAAATAAAGAAGCAGTATCCGTTTACCGTACCGATGATTTAGCACATCCTGGTGTGAAAAAAATGTTTGACCGCGGAAATATTTATCTTGGCGGACCAATCAAGCTTATAAAGAAAGTAGAAAAAACAGATTTCAGTAGCTTTTACTTGGACCCAGCAGAAACAAGAGCAGTTTTTGCAGAAAAAGGCTGGAAGACTGTAGTAGGATTCCAAACAAGAAATCCTGTTCACCGTGCCCATGAATATATCCAAAAATCAGCACTTGAAATTGTCGATGGTTTATTTTTAAATCCATTAGTAGGAGAAACGAAAGCAGATGATATTCCAGCGGATGTTCGTATGGAGAGTTACCAAGTATTATTGAAAAATTATTATCCTGAGAATCGCGTTTTCTTAGCTGTATTCCCAGCTGCGATGCGTTATGCAGGACCAAGAGAAGCAGTATTCCACGCGATGGTTAGAAAGAATTATGGCTGTACCCATTTTATCGTAGGTCGTGATCATGCTGGAGTAGGCAGTTATTATGGAACCTATGACGCACAAAGAATTTTTGATCAATTTACACAAGATGAGTTAGGCATTAATCTATTATTCTTTGAACATAGTTTTTATTGTAAGAAATGTGAGAACATGGCTTCTACAAAGACTTGTCCACATGGTAGCGAGCATCATGAGATTTTGTCAGGTACGAAAGTTCGTGAGCTTTTAAGAAATGGAGAAATTCCACCAAGCACATTTAGCCGCAAAGAAGTAGTGGAAGTATTAATCAAAGGATTACAAAAACAAGAAATCCATTCTTAAAGGAGAGAGAACTGTTGAGCCAAAGTACAAATATCACATGGCATGACCATACTGTAACAAAGAGAGACAGAAGAGAAAAAAATAAACACCATAGCTATGTATTATGGTTTACCGGGTTATCTGGTTCTGGGAAATCAACAGTTGCAAATGCTGTAGCGAAAAGATTATTTGAAGACCAGACAAATAGCTATGTGCTAGATGGAGATAATATTCGTTTTGGAATCAATAAAGACTTAGGATTTTCTGATGAGGATCGTAAAGAAAACATCAGAAGAATTGGAGAAGTTAGCAAGCTGTTTGTAGACAGTGGGCAGGTAGTACTAACTGCTTTTATTTCTCCATTTCGAGAAGATCGTGATAGAGTAAGAGCTTTATTAGAAGAAAACGAGTTTGTTGAAGTTTATATAAAATGTTCCATAGAGGCTTGTGAAGCGCGGGATCCAAAAGGCTTGTATGAGAAGGCAAGAAAAGGGATCATTAAAGACTTCACTGGGATTAGTTCTCCATATGAGGAGCCTCTTCATCCAGAAATAGTAGTGGATACAGAAAAACATTCCATTGAAGAGTGTGTGGAACAAATCGTACAATATTTAAAAGAAAAAGAATATTACATCTCTTAATGTAGGGAAAAGGAGAAACTTGGGCGTAAATAAATACTATTCGTTCATCGTTATTTCCTTTCCCCACTTTTTTTAACAAGTCCTAAGAGAAAGAAACAACAAGAAGGGTGGATAAAATGGGGAAAGTATATCTAGTTGGTGCAGGACCAGGAGATCCAGATTTAATAACGGTAAAGGGATTAAAATGTATCAAAAATGCAGATGTTATTTTATATGATCGTTTAGTAAATCGAGAGCTATTAGAATTTGCGAGACCTAAGGCTGAACTAATTTATTGTGGTAAGCTACCCCATCATCACGCCATGAAGCAGGAATTGATTAATCAAACTTTAGTCAAACATGCGAAAAAGGGGAAAATCGTAACGCGACTAAAAGGCGGTGACCCTTTTGTATTTGGAAGGGGTGGAGAGGAAGCAGAAGAATTAGCAAAAAATCAGATTCCCTTTGAAATTGTGCCAGGGATTACAGCAGGCATTGCTGCACCAAGCTATGCAGGTATCCCGGTGACGCACCGTAATTATGGATCTTCCTTCGCATTTGTAACAGGTCATATGAAAAATGGGGAGGAAGACCATATTAAATGGGAGGCACTTTCGCAAATTGATACGCTTGCAATCTATATGGGAGTGAAAAATCTACCATATATTCAGTCGAAGCTACTGTCTTTTGGGAGAAATAGCGCAACACCCGTTGCTTTAATAAATTGGGGAACGACTTTTAACCAAAAGACTATTATAACGGACTTAATGCATGTATTAGAGGACGCAGAAAAAGGGAAAATAGAAAATCCATGTATGATTGTAATTGGAGAAGTAGTAAAAATGCGAGAGAAAATCCAATGGTTTGAAGAGAGCTTCGGAGAAACCATTCCGAAAGAGGTTGTTTGATAATGGAAGCTGTATTATATATTTGTCATGGAAGCAGGGTCCAGGAAGCAAGCGCACAGGCGATTTCCTTTGTTAAGAAATGTATGGAAACGAATGAATTTCAGGGCATACAAGAATATTCCTTCTTAGAATTGTCGGAGCCTGCCATAGAGGAAGGGTTTCGTAATTGTGTCGAAAAAGGTGCTACCATTATCCATATCATACCCGTTTTGCTTCTGACAGCAGCCCATGCCAAAAAAGATATTCCCGAAGTATTAGAAAAGCTCTCGATAAAATATCCACATGTTCAAATTAAATATGGCAGACCAATTGGTGTGCATCCACAGATGGTCGAAATTGTTGCAGATAAAATTAGAAATACAAGCCTTTATCAGGAAACAAATGAGGAAATACTTGTTATTCTGGTTGGGCGTGGAAGTAGCGATCCGGATGTAAAACAGGATTTGGGTAAAATTGCGTCTTTAATTGAAAAACGAGTAGAACGAATTACTGTAGAGGATTGCTATTTAACGGCTGCGCAGCCTAGCTTTGAAGAAGCACTTCAAATAGCTGAGCATTCAACTTATCGCCATGTGTTAGTAATTCCGTATCTTCTATTTACCGGTATTTTAATGAAGTCGATGGAAAAAACAATTAATAAAATCAAAAGTACCGATAAAGAATACGTGCTTGCTCCTTATTTAGGCTATGATCCCTTAATAGCAGGGATTTTAAAAGAAAGAGTTGATGAAATGATGGTAGGAAACGAATATGCTCTCATTACTGGTTGATATAAAGGACAAACATTGTGTGGTAGTAGGTGGCGGGAAGGTTGCATATCGAAAGGTAATACTGCTTCTTGAGGAAGAGGCAAATGTAACAGTAATTAGTCCTGAAGTATGTAGCGAGCTGGAAGAACTTTCGAAAAATGGGAAAATACAGCTGTTTCAAAGAAAAGGAGCAGATGAAGATTTTACTGATGCTTTTCTAACCATTGCTGCAACGAATGATCGACAAGAAAATCGCCGCATTACCCAAAGATTAAAGTCCATTAGCTTAGTGAACGATGCTTCTTCTTTTGAAGAGGGAAATTGTCAAATTCCAGCTAGTTTTAAAAAAGGGCGTTTACATTTAAGTGTTTCTACGAATGGAGCAAGTCCGAAGCTAGCTAAGAAGATGAAAGAAGAATGGCAGCAGACATATGATGATAATTATATTGCATATATTGACTTTTTATATCAGGTTCGCACCCTTTTAAAGCAAAAGTCATTTTTGTCTGATGCTTCCAATGCTATCTTAGATGAAATCTTAGATGATGCTTATAGAGATTCAGCTACTTTACGAAATATTTACTATGAAAAACTCCTAAACCTTTAAAGTGATACAAGGCATAAGGGGTTTTTTATGCATTTCTTACACTAGTAAAATTCTAAAGACCAATCCCAGAATACGAAGTAGTCTTTTCCTCACTTGAAATTTTTTAATCCCCTTCTTTTTATTTCTAGTTTCATCCAATTATCATATTGTATCATTACCATGTTTAACATATAATTTTTGTATAATGGTATTATTTTCATAACTTTTAAATAAATCGATTCTAGTTCAAAAAAGGTGGCTATCTTTTAAACTGGCAGATTGATAGGAGGATACATGAGATTTAGTACAAAGCTTTATTTTGGTTTAGGAATTATCTTTGTTTTAATTACCATCCTAATTATTGTACTTATGAGTATGCTTCGGCAGCAAAATGACAAGATGCATGTACTTGTTAATGACAAAACAGAAAGAATAAATGCTGCTTATACATTAAAAAATGAAATTAATAACTTGAGCAGAGAGATATATGAACTATCCTCTCAACCTTCCAAAACGTTGAGTGAAATAACGATGAGGCAAATGGAAGATACAAGAAAAGAAATAAATGAAGCGTATAACTTCTTAACAGATAAAGACAAAAAAGAAGAAACACAGGATTTATTAATAAAGTTTTCGACAATTTATGAGATCTATGAAGAAAAGGGAGAGCAAGTAGCGGAAGCAGAAGATAAAAAAATGAATACGAATTTTTGGATTAGAGAAAATGATGAAAAAAATAGATTGTTACAAATTGCCAGTTCTCTTTATACTGTACAGCTTCAAGAAATGCAAGAGGATCTAGCAAATTCAAAAAAAAGGTATGATATTGTTGTTTTAATGACATATGTCTATATAACTATCGGTGTTGTATGTAGCATTGCGGTTGCCATTTATTTAATAAGAGGATTAACGAAAAATTTAAACAAAGTTACTACTGTCATGTCTGGTATTTCTTATAAAAAGGGAATTAAATTTCCCCGATTAGAGGTTCATTCAAAAGATGAACTAGGAGAAATTGCGCGTGCCTTTAATGAAATGGTAACGACTTTAGAAAAGTATTCTCGAGATGAAATGGAAAGCAGGGCAAAGGCGGAAGAACAAAGCTGGCTTGATTCACGTTTGGCAGAAATTACAACTAGTTTTTCGATGTCGGAAACAATGGAGTCGCTTTCAGATTGCTTTATTAGTCAAATTACACCAGCAGTAGGTGCTCAATATGGTGTATTCTATTTTTTAAATAAGAAGGGCGAGGCGCGCTATCTAGAGGAAATAGGGCATTATGCCTTCCATAATGAAGATCGACCATCTATTATCCAGCTTGGAGAAGGATTAGTAGGACAAGCTGCTAAGGAGAATAAAAGCATCAGTCTTATTGATATTCCTGAAGGATACATAAAGATTAAGTCTGGTTCAGGAGAGGCGGAACCAAAACAAGTGCTTATTTATCCTGTTTCCTATGAAGGGAAAGTATTAGCCATTGTAGAATTAGCCTCTTTGCAATATTTTAGACCTGTTCAACGAAACTTACTTAAAGCCGTGGTGGAATATCTGGGTATATCCATTCACGGAATTGTTAACCGACTGGAAGTAAAGCGATTATTAGAAGATGAACAACGGTTGACAGAGGAGCTACAAAGCCAATCGGAGGAGCTTCAGGCTCAGCAGCAGGAATTAATGGCGATTAATGAGGAGCTTCAGGCACAATACAGAGTGTCAGAGGAGAAAAATGCCGAACTTGAAAAGATAGGAAAGAAATTAGAGGAAAAGGCGCAACAGTTAGTTTATAGCTCCCAATATAAATCAGAGTTTTTGGCAAATATGTCTCATGAACTTCGAACCCCTTTAAATAGCATGCTGATCTTGTCACAAATGCTAGTGGAAAAAGAAAATGAAAATTTAAATGCAAAACAAATTCAATACTTGCAGACAATTAATTATTCTGGCAATGAATTATTAAGATTAATTAATGAAATATTGGATTTGGAAAAAATTGAGACTGGTATGATGGAAATAATAGTGGAGCCAGTAAAAATGGAGGAAATCCAAAACTGTTTGAAAAATCAATTTTCTCCGATTGCCAATCAGAAAAAACTGGATTTTTCCATAAAAGTGGAGAAAGAGGTTCCTGCCTTCATTGAAACCGATGCACATCGTTTAAATCAGGTGTTAAAAAATCTATTGTCAAATGCCTTTAAATTTACGGAAAAAGGAAGGATAGAGCTGTCAATTCGGTTGGAGAATACTTCTAAGTTAGCTATATCGAATGAAGCGGTACTATCCTTTACCGTGAAGGATACAGGGATTGGTATCCCTGAGGAAAAAATGGATATTATTTTTGAGCCCTTTAAGCAAGCGGATGGAACAATCAGCAGAAAATACGGGGGAACTGGCCTTGGGTTATCTATCTGTAAGGAAATTTCTCACTTGCTTGGAGGAAAATTGGAAGCGACTAGTATCGAAGGCATGGGAAGTTCTTTTTCTCTCTATTTGCCTATAAAGAGACAGAAGGAGTTAGGAAAAGGAGTAGCTAAGGAGACATTGCAGAAGGAAGAGAGCGTCCGACAGGTTGCAGCAACGACTGAAGAAGTAATAGAGACCATTCAATCGAATAAAAATGCTAATTTGACGGGAAAGAAAGTCCTAATCATTGATGATGATATACGTAATATTTTTTCCATCCATGCAGCATTGGAAGAGTACAATATTGATATTCTTTACTCGGAAAATGGCAAGGACGGTATAAGCCTTTTAGAGAAAAACCCGGATATTGATCTTGTATTAATGGATATTATGATGCCAGAAATGAGCGGCTTAGAAGCTATTTCCATCATAAGGGATAAAGAGGATTATAAAACATTGCCTATTATTGCACTAACTGCAAAAGCAATGAAGCATAATCGAGAACAGTGTATAGAAGCGGGTGCATCTGATTATATTAGTAAACCGGTTAATTTAGAACAATTATATTCGCTTATTCAAGTTTGGCTTTATAAAGAATAATAGAACGACACTAGTGTTTAGCTACGTTGGTAAAAGGCTTGTTAATAGATAGGAGGCTTCATATATTTATGCAGAATTCGGCTCAATCTATAGAACAAAAGAAAAATCTATCTACTTCACTATCGGAACCGATCTACATTTTAATGGTAGATGATTTACAAGAGAATCTTTTGGCGTTAGAAGCAGTGTTAAATAATCCTCGTTATCATTTAGTTTTTGCTAAATCAGGTGAAGAAGCACTGAAATTCATTTTGACTTATGATTTTGCTGTTATTCTGCTAGATGTTCAAATGCCAGGGCTAAATGGTTTTGAAACAGCAAAATTAATTAAAGAACGTAAAAAATCTCGACATATTCCCATTATTTTTATTACCGCAATCAGCCAAGATATGCAACATATTATGCAAGGATATCAAGTAGGTGCCATTGACTATATTGTAAAGCCATTTAATCCAGAAGCGTTGAAAAGCAAAGTGGCACAGTTTGTTCAAATTTATGAAAGTCATACCAAAAGTCTCCATGAGATGAACTGGCAAACAACCTCTGAATTGGAAAAAATGGATAAGGAACTGCGAATAACCAAAATGGATTTGACTAAAAATGCTGTATTTTCTTCTATCTTACAGAAAGCATTGCAAGATACGATTGTCACTTTCGATGAAGAAGGAACTATTATTAGTGTCAATCCAAGTGTGAGAAAAATGTTTGGTTATGGAGAAGATGATTTAATCGGTTCTTCTATTGAAGTTCTCTTGCATTCTATTGAATCAGAGATTTCTGAAGAAACACCTATTTCATTGGATATGTTAGTTCCAAATTTTATTGGTAGAATGATAGAAGCAAAAGCTAAACGAAAGAATAATATTGTTTTTCCAGTTGATATATACATTGGGGACGCAATGGTTGAAGATTACCAATTATTTGTATGTACGATTCGAGATATTTCTGAAAGAAAAGAGGTAGAGCTATTAAGAAAGCAGCAAGTCGATCAATTAGAGCTTGTTGTGGAAGAAAGAACGCTAGAGCTCCTATCAATGAATCATAAGCTACATAGAGAACGAGAAGAAAAATCAAAAGTAACAGATGATTTAATACTTTCAGAAGGGCGATTTCGGCAAATATTTGAAGCAAGTCCATGTTTGATGGCAATACGTTCCCTGCAAGATCCTACTTTTATTGCTGTAAATAAAAACTGGGTAAAAAGCACAGGTTATACGATCGAAGAGTTACAGGAGGATAGCTATCAGTGGGAAATTTCCAAGGATGTGAATGGCATAGAAGAGATTTTTCATGAAGAAGAATGGCAGTTCCCTTTAAAAAATCAAAGAGTTTTTTTTACGATAAAAAATGGGGAACAGAAGCAAGGCTTATTATCTACTGAAATTATAACGATTAAGAATAAAAATTGTGTATTAATTGTATTAAATGATATAACAGAGAGAGTGGCTTTTGAAAAAGAAATGGCGAGACTAGATCAATTAAACCTTGTTGGAGAAATGGCTGCAGGAATCGCGCATGAAATTAGAAATCCGATGACAACGGTCCATGGATTTCTGCAAATTGGAAAATCAAATCCATCAAACTTATCATTAGAGCATATGGAATTAATGATTGATGAACTGGATCGGGCAAATAAGATAATCAAGGAATTTCTGACGTTAGCTAAAAACAAAACGAGTGATAAGCGGTTATATTCGTTAAATAAAATTATTGAAATTATTTATCCGTTAATTAACGCGGAGGCTTTATTGACAGGGAAAAAAGTAAATCTGCAATTAGGTGATTGCCCAGAACTCTATTTGGATGAGAAAGAAATACGGCAGCTTTTACTTAACCTTGCTTTAAATGGTTTGGAGGCAATGGAGACAGAAGGAATTCTTACCATAAGAACATTCTGCAAAGGAAAGCATCTGGTACTGGAAATCATCGATAGCGGCAATGGTATTGAAGAAGAAATATTAAAAAAGCTAGGAACTCCTTTTTTTACAACGAAGGACAATGGTACAGGACTTGGTCTTGCGGTATGTTATCGAATTGCAGAGCGCCATATGGCGAGAATAAAAGTTCAGACAGGCGAGAATGGTACAAAATTCTCCGTATATTTTGAAATGGAGGAAAGAAAATAGGGATTGGCTTATCTAGCAGTTCTATTTTTCTTTTTTTGTTGGGAAAGCGCCTCTTTATTTTACTCTGTACATTTATAAGTAACATCTTTAGAAAGCAGCCTATTGGAAAAGGAATTTACTAAGGAACTATCGAAATGATAAGTAAAAAGAATAAGAAAGTGGGTGTTCGAGATGGTTCCACAAAGGGTTTCATTGCTTACATTAGGAGCCTGGCGATTACCAGAATTGCGTAAGTTTTATCAGCTCCTTGGTTGGGAGGAAAAGGAATTTAGTTCAGATGCGTATGCAGTTTTTAAGACGGCTGGTGTGCTCTTAACACTGTTTCCTCTAGAGGAATTGGCAAAGGATGCTGGAATAGAGCTTCAAAGTCCGATGGAAAGTTTTAGAGGAGTTACCTTTGCTATTAATGTAAATACACCAGAAGAAGTAGACAGTGTTATAGAGAAGGTAAAAGCGGCAGGCGGAAAAATTCTAAGAGCGCCAAGTGACGCATTCTGGGGCGGAAGAACCTCTTATTTCGCTGATCCAGAAAATAATCTTTGGGAAGTAGCTTGGAATCCAAGCTCTGTATTTGATGAAAGAGGAGCAATGATTGATTTTTAATAAAGAGAAGTTCCTGTTTAACGGCGTGCAAACTAGAGAATAGGTTCTTTCGTTAAAGAAAACACATACTGTTAAAAAACCAGAGAAACTAAAAGAGCTGATTTTAAAAGCCTTCCGTTTTAAAAATCGCAAGAAAG
>NZ_DALZDK010000010.1:0-3580 GCF_031978665.1 Niallia sp.
CACGCCCCTAAACGGGTGCCCTCCGCTTTTCTTATTCTCTATTAGATCGTATATTTAATATTTTGTTTTTCTGTATGTCTTTCCACTGCAAGATCCACTAATTTATTGATTAGAGCATCATATTCTAAACCTGTATGCTTCCATAATAATGGGAACATGCTGAACGGTGTAAATCCAGGCATTGTATTTACTTCATTAATATAAACTTTACCTTCTTTTGTTAGGAAGAAATCTGCACGAACAAGACCAGAACAATCGAGTGCCTTAAATGCTTTAATTGCATCGTCTTTAATTGCTGCATACTCGGATTCTGTCACATCTGCTGGTATAATTAAAGCAGTGTCGCCATCTTCATATTTTGCCTTATAGTCATAAAAATCCTTTTTCGGAACAATTTCTCCAGCAACCGAAACTTCTGGGTGATCATTACCTAGTACCCCTACTTCAATTTCTCTTGCTGTTAGACCTTCTTCAACAATAATTTTACGGTCAAATTGGAAAGCTTCAATAAACGCAGTTTCTAATTCTTCTCTTGTCGTACATTTACTAATTCCTACACTTGATCCAAGATTAGCAGGCTTTACAAAACAAGGAAAACCTAATTCCTTTTCCACGCGATCATACGCTGCTTCTTTATTACTTTGCCAATCACTGCGGATAAAAGAATTATATTTTACTTGGTTTAGTCCAGCTACTTCAAATATATTCTTCATGATTACTTTATCCATTCCTGCTGATGATGCCAATACACCATTACCAACATAAGGAAGATTTAAAAGTTCCAACAATCCTTGTACTGTTCCATCTTCACCGTTCGGTCCATGAAGCAATGGAAAAATAACATCTAAGGAAGCCTCATCATTTGCTTGGAAGAGAGTAGTAGAAAGCGCATTGGAGCCGATTTGCTCCTGTGAGTTAAACGCAAGCTCTTTTACATTTTCAACCGGCCCCATTAATTGTGGTCCGCGCACCCATTCACCACTCTCAGATATGTAAATTGGGTGAATATCATATTTATCTGTATCTAATGCTTTAATTACTGCCATTGCTGTTTGCATACTAACTTTATGTTCAGCAGATTTTCCGCCATATAATAATCCAAGTTTCTTTTTCATTATGAGTTTACCTCCATTTAATCAATGCACTTGTTTATTCTACCACTAGAACCATACCTTTAAAAAGAAAACATGTAAGTCAAATAACAATTTAATCAAAAACACATATTCTTGTAATAGATATAGGCTAGACCTAATAATCCTTTTCCATTTTAACTCTTATTACCATATGAAAAAAGGGCTAAAATGGAGCTTATTTATTTAAAATTTCTCCCTAAAGAAAGAAAAAGCTATTTTGCTCCTTTCATTTATCTAGAAGAAATAAGTACTTCATGAAAATAGCCACCCGCCAACCTCATTATTTCAGATTCTGCTTCCTTTTCATACTCGACAATAAAGCATGTAGCTGGACCTGAAGATTTTAAAAGATCAACAGAGCTTGACACTTCTTCCTCTTGAAAGAGCTTTCTCTTTAACTGGCATAATTCATAAAGAACCCCCTTGGAGCCAACAGGCTGCAATCGACATTTTACGTCCTTTGCAAAATAGGAAAACATCGTTAAGGGAACTACTTTTTCTTCTTGTAACATTACTTCTTCCCCGACAAGGGGACTCCCAATAACGGCTATTCTCCCATTTCTAATGGTTGTCTCCTTGAAATCAGCTCGCCTTTTTCCAAGAATCGTTAGACCTACAGCTGATTGATGGAAGGAAAAATTACTTTCCGTACTTCCTGTTATTCCAAGCTCCGCATCTAATCCAAGCTCCCGCACTCCTTTCTGTATGCCTGCCACAAGGGGACTCCAAGCATCATCTCCACAAAAATTCTGCAAAAGTACCGAAAATGGGATTCCTCCTGCTGCCATACATTCCATAACTGCTACGCGAAAGGAAAAATAAGAAACAATATCATAGGGAACGGAAACTTGATCCTCTTCTTTCTCTCCAATTCCTCCACTATTATCCGCACTGATAACCAACACTTCTTCTTGATTCCATGGAACAATTTGTATATCCTTCATTGCTTCGCCTCTCTCCACCCTTTAAGGAAAGATTCCAGCCTCGGCATTAACAGCTGGGCAACAATGCCGTTTAATGCAGCACCTATCAACAATACTGGAACCATAGAAACGTAAAAACCTTTTCCCATCAACACAAAGAAGGGAAGGGGCAGTATAATTCCATTCCCTAACACAAACCACAAATAGGAGACGATTCTATTTCCAGTCTGATAGATTTTTGCAAAAACAAAAACAAGCAGACACATTTCTGCCGCAATAAACAAATGAAAAATTCCGAGCGGAAGTCCTCCTATCAAAGCAGACACAAGGTGACCGAAAGCCGCTACGATTCCTCCAGCTATCCCACCTAAAAACACACCCGCAATGAGACTTGGAAAACTATCAAGCGCAACACTTCCGATAAAGCTTGGAATTTTTATAAAAGCACCTATAACTGATATCGCAATGAAAATGGCAAGTATATTAATTTTCTTTACGTTCATTTTGCTCTCCCTTTTTAGTTGTTCGAAATACCTTTGCACTACGAACATATTCGACATCTGCCACATTGCTTCTGTAATTAATCACCCTTGCAAGCGCAAAAAAGTAATCGGAAAGTCTATTTAAGTATTTTAATGGCAATTCCGGTATATCCTCATTTGTTTTCACCAATGTAACCACTAAGCGTTCCGCTCTTCTTGTCACTGTGCGTGCAAGATGCACAGTAGCTGCCGCCTCTATGCCGCCTGGTAAGATAAAGCGCTCCAAATCCGGCGTCTCTTCCATAAACACATCAATTCGTTCCTCTAAATAGGCAATAGCCTCTTCTGTTAACTTCAATTGTCTTCTTGCAGAAATACTCGCTAAATCTCCCCCACAATCAAATAATTCATGCTGGATTTTCTCCAAGTCTTCTTTAATATCAGCAAATTGTTCTCCCACTAATTGTGCAACCGCCAATCCCACAAAAGAATTTAATTCATCTACTGTTCCGTAGGCTTCTACGCGAATATCATCCTTTAATACTCTTCCCCCTATTATACTTGTTTCTCCTTTATCACCTGTTTTTGTATAAATCCGCATACGCTATCCCTCTTTTTTGGTTATTTTTTTGTTGATTGTTGGTGAAAGCCTTTATTTTGGTTGTGGCTTTTTTTAGGTAGATGATGGTCATTTGATTTGGGCTATGAACACCACTTTTCCTATTAATACTTCGGTTCGTGGCTTTCATCTCAATCATGAACACCACTTTTCCTCTTAATGCTCCAGTTTGTGGCTTTCATCTTCCTTATGAACACCACTTTTCCTCTTAATACTCCAGTTTGTGGCTTTCATCTTCCTTATGAACACCACTTTTCCTCTTAATACTCCGGTTTGTGGCTTTCATCTCAATCATGAACACCACTTTTCCTCTTAATACTCCGGTTTGTGGCTTTCATCTTCCTTATGAACACCACTTTTCCTCTTAATGCTCCGGTTCGTAGCTTTCATCTCAATCACGAACACCACTTTCCCTCTTAATAC
>NZ_DALZDK010000010.1:3680-14693 GCF_031978665.1 Niallia sp.
CCGGTTCGTAGCTTTCATCTCAATCACGAACACCACTTTCCCTCTTAATACTCCGGTTCGTAGCTTTCATCTCAATCACGAACACCACTCTACTTCAACTGCTCATTTAATCCATACCAAATAACATCCACTCTATCTGCAGTTGCTGCAATCCTTTGAAAAATCAGTCCTGTAGCATCGCGCCACAGGCGGTCTTCTTGATCAATGGGAACGATGCCTTTCGTAATATCGCTACCAATTAAAAACACGCAGCGGTCTTCTTCTTCTCTTTCCCATTGAAGCAAATCCCCCACTTGTTTTTCTATATAAGTGATTGTTTGCTCCAACGTTTCTTCTTGCAGACGATTTTTAATCATCCACTCCAGTCCTTCAATTATATAAAAAGAATCCTTCTCATCATTCATACCATTTATTTCCTTTTCATCAAACAAACGAAGGACCTTCCCCTTTATAAGGCCATGCTCCTTTGCATAGTTTACTGTCCAGCTTTTCTTCCCGTGAAAGCTACCTCCTGTAATAAAGTGCATCTTTCCTTCCTCCTAAAGCTTTCTTTGTTGGACCATATTAGCTCGATTCCCTCTCCCGGCAAAATGGTGTAGTCCCAAAAAATCTTTTCTGTTACGCCATATTTACTAAGTAAATAACGAATGACGCCACCATGTGTGACAACTGCGATTCGATTACTTTGGCCACTCTGTTCCATTAAACTGTCCCAGCCTTTATCTACTCGCTCTGCCATCTCTTTAAAGGATTCTCCATTTGTTGCAGAAACTGCAAATGGAGCATTTAGCCACTTGCAATAGTCAGGGAGTCCTTTTAACTGTTCATATGTTTGCCCTTCCCAATTTCCAAAATTTATTTCTCTAAAATAAGAAGTACTGCGCAAGCTCTTTTCAGGAAACAAACAAACTGCTGTTTCTTTCGCTCGCAATAAATCACTTGTACATATCCAATCATATTTAGATACTGGTCTACCTTTTTCATAAAGCTTGTTTCGCCCATTTTCACTTAAAGGAGCATCTGTCCAGCCAATATATGCTTTTCGTTCATTTTCGGCAGTTAACCCATGACGAAATAATGCAATAACCATAGTGTCGCCCATAGTACCAATTCCGTCCCTTCTACACTTGCTCCTAATAAATCACCTGTTAATCCCCCAAAAGCTCTCTTCATAAATCTGCTTAATAAAAAATAGCAGCCTATGCTAACGGAGAGAAATAGAAAGAACAGTGGCATCCATTGCGGAAACAGAAACAGGAAAAATAGAAATACAAGTACAAAATATCCACTATAAAAAAGCGTACGCTGCCCTTGGACAGATTTTTTAAAATAAGCGCCGAGCCCGTCCTTCTTTGCCTCTTGAACAAATAGTAAAATCCAGCCCATCAACGCTTTAGAGAAAAACGGCAAAAGCATTACAAATAAATAGGTGAAGTCTTGCATGCGTATTACTATTTCATAGATAAAAAGTAACTTCGTACTTAATAAAAGAATGACTGACAAGAGCCTGAAAGCGCCTACATGAGGATCTTTCATAATCTCTAGTCTTTTCTTAGCATCCTGATAAGAAAAATAGGCATCACTAGCATCCATCCAGCCATCTAAATGAAGTCCCCCAGTTAACAAAATCATACCGAGCCAAACAAAAAAAGCAACCGCAAGATTTGTAAAAGGGGTATGTTCCTTTAACATAAAGAAGAGGCCCATATAAATAAAGCCTTGAAAAAGTCCTAGCAAAGGAAATGTTTTAATGCTTTTCTGAAGAAATTCCCCTTCCATCGGAAGTGTTTTTCTCACTGGTATCGCCGTAAAGAACTGAATATTTAATAGAAAACCAATAAACCATTTTTTCATTGTCTGTCACCATTCTGAAGGATATCCAATATTTTCCCCCAATCAAGATGTTTTTTCATCTCATCAGCGAGCGCATCAAAACGTTTATCCTTCTGTTCCTGAATAAACAGCGCTTTTCTTTTCTCCATTCCCTTTTGTAAACGGATTTGATTTAACCATGTATTGCGAAAAGCATCATTATAAAATAGATGATGCATATAAGTACCTATCAATCTTCCGTCTTCACGATAATAACCCTCATCTCTATTATCAAGTAATAAAAAAGGACATTTTTCAGCAGAAGGCTCATATTCTGTTTTGCCTAAATGAATCTCATAACCCTCTACCTTTTCTAACGCTAACTTCGTAGATGGATGATAGCTGCCTTCCACTCGAATAGTCTCCTTTTTCTTTTCAAAAGTAGTAATTGCAGGGATAAGGCCGATCCCTTCTATTCCTTCGCTTATGATTCCAGTATCAGCACCATGTGGATCCATCAAAGCAGTACAAAGCATTTGATATCCTCCGCATAAACCTATTACTCTGCCACCTTGCTCATAATAGCTTTTAAGTCGGAGAGCTAATCCGTTCCTTTTCATTTCTTTCAAATCATCAATCGTACTTTTCGTACCAGGAATAATAACTGCATCTGGATTGCCTAAATCATCACCATTATCAATCAGGCGGATACTAACATCATCTTCTAGGAAAAATGGTTCTATATCTGTAAAATTGGACATATAACGATTGTTTACTACTGCCAAATCGATGACTTCATTTGTAGTTGTTAATCTTTTCTCCCGAATAGATAAGGAGTCCTCACCTTCAATCATATGGTTATGAATAAAAGGAAGAACTCCGAGGACAGGGATGCCTGTCTTTTCCTTCAGCCATTGTACTCCATCTTCAAAAAGAGCTGGATCTCCGCGAAACTTATTAATAATAATTCCCTTAACCCTGCTCCGTTCCGCTTCTGAAAATAGAGCAAGGGTTCCAATAATACTCGCAAATACACCTCCACGATCAATATCTGCAACGAGAATGACAGGAATATCAGCCATTTTAGCAACTTTCATGTTTACAAGCTCTCTGTCTTTCAAATTTATTTCTACTGGACTTCCCGCCCCTTCCATCATTACCATCTCATAGTTGCTTTGCAGGTAATCAAGGCTTTTTTGAATAACGCGAATTCCCTCTTCATAAAACTGTTCCCGATAGCCTCTGCCAGAAAGAGTCGTACTTGCTTCTCCAAGAAGAACAACCTCCGACTGTAAATCAGATCTTGGTTTTAAGAGGATTGGGTTCATCCAAACGGTAGCCTCGGTCCGTGCTGCTTCTGCCTGAATTCCTTGGGCCCTGCCAATCTCTTTTCCATCCACTGTAACATAAGAATTATTAGACATATTCTGTGATTTAAATGGAGCAACTTTTTTCCCCTCGTTCGCTAACATCCTGCATAAAGCAGTAACAATCAGACTTTTTCCAACATCTGATGAAGTCCCTTGTATCATCACACCCTTCATTCTTCTCCTCCCTTCTTCCTTTGCACTATCCCGTTTTCTACTAAATAAGCATCTGTTGCATGCTGCACGAGAAAATAATGTAATCGATTTAAAATCCTACAATACTTTTGTACAAATGGATCTGTTGATGGTTCATATGTAACTTCATTACTAACTAAAATAAGTACTTGGCAACTTCGACTTAGCTTTACTAGATCCTTCTTCAGCTTAATCTCTATCATTTCGTGTTGTTGTTCTTTTAAAAAAAGTTCATTATTGACTAATACTGTTAAACAATCGAGCAAAATGACATCCTTTTTTGAAAAAACTCTCGCCAACTCACCAATATCCACTGACTGTTCATGGCTATTCCATTTCACCTTTTGTGTCTTTCTTATTCGTTGATGCCTTGCAATTCTTGCTTGCATTTCTGCATCCGTATTAACAGCTGTAGCTATATAATGTAATTCAGCACTTGCCTTCCTTGCGTATTCGATTGCCAATCTTTCAGCAAAAGAAGATTTACCACTTCTCACGCCACCAGTTACAAAGATGATGGACGAATTTGCTTCCATTTCGCTAACACTCCTTGCAATTGCTGATTTTCTACTTTACTTTTAATCGCAAACCGCAGCCAGCTTCCTTCTAAACTCTGGTAATTATATGTATGTCTTGCAATGATGCCGTTGTTTAACAAGAAAGTAAGAAGGTCTTTTTGATCGTTTAACCTTTGATCTCTTAATAAGTAATAATTAGCAGCTGAGTTTGAATAAGCAAATTGTTCTTTCTTAAAAAAGGGAAATAAGCCTTCCTTCTCCATTTGTATAAAGGATTGCGTCTTTTTTAAAAACGCCTCTTGCTCCATCAATAATTCGCCAACCTTTAATGCAATTCCATTGATACTCCATTGGGCTTGAAAATGTTGCAATTGCGCAATTAGTTCCTCTGACGCGAATATATAGCCTAAACGTATCCCTGGAATGCTGTACATTTTTGTTAAGGAACGCAAAACAATGAGGTTTGAGAATTTTTTTAAAAGAGGTAACATATCTTCATATCCAATTACAAAATCATAGAAAGCTTCATCCAATATGACATTACAATCGTTTTTTTCACATAAAACCAACAACTCTTCTACTAGTTGTTTTGGATAAAATATCCCGGTTGGGTTATTCGGATTACATAAAAACACGGCATCTACATGACGAATATCCATTTCCAGTTTAGAAGGAGATAGTTCCCAGCCAGATTCCGCTGATAAAAAATGATGATAGATGTCACAATGATTAATTCGGCACACTTCCTCGTATTCAGAAAAAGCAGGCTGAATAAGCAATACCTTTTTCCCCGTAAGCATTCTCCCAAGCAAAGAGATGATTTCCGCAGCTCCATTGCCAATCAAAAGCTGTTCTGGACGAAGTTCATACTTGTTTGAAATTTTCTCCTTTAGGCGACTTGCAAAAGGATCTGGATAAAGATGGACTGTCTGATATAATTCATTCCACTTCTCCAATAGGATAGGCGGAGGTCCTAGCGGATTAATATTTGCACTAAAATCTATTGCATCTACTGGCATTTCTATGTTTGTCTTTTCATAAATATACTGGGGATTAGCTCCATGCATTGGCCAATTCAAATCCTATTCCTCCTATAAACAAAAAAAGATAAAAGCATACAACTGCCTTATCAGCAATTTTAGTCGCCTCGATAATATGACTAGTCCTTAAAGGCTGTTGCGCTTTTCCCATTCGAGCCCTATCTGACTTCTTTCCTCGATAATAGTTTATTCCACCAAGTTGAATACCTAGGATAATTGCCGTTACAGCTTCGCCCCAGCCACTGTTTGGAGAAGGATGCTTCTTCGCATCTTGAAATAATATCTTCCAGGCATCCTGCTTACGATAGTAAGGACAGCGAGTAAATAACAGTACAAGAATGGCGGTGATACGACTAGGTAAATAGTTAACAATATCATCACATTTCGCAGAGAAATACCCAAATTCTTTGTATCTATCATTCTTATAACCAACCATACTATCACATGTATTAATGGCCCTATAGACAAGGCTGAAGGGAGCACCCCCAATAAATGCCCAAAATAGTGGAGCAGTAATACCATCACTCGTATTTTCTGCAATGGTCTCTACCGTTGCTCGTACAATTTCATCTTTCCCTAATCGCTCTGTATCTCTCCCTACAATATAAGAAAGCTTCCTTCGTGCCATTACTAAATCATTAGCCTGCAATGGTTCATATACTTCTAAAGCAGCATCCTTCAGACTTTTTTGGGCAATCGTAGTTGCGATAAAGAGAGCTTCTACCATTACCCCGACCCACCAATGAAGCTGATAGCTAATATAAACAAGGCAAAAAGTAACCAAAAAGGTGACGACTACCACAATGATGAACATCCATAATCCTTTTATTCTCCGCTTTTGCCCATTATTTAATCTCTGATCGAGAAAGGAAATCAACTTACCCATCCCTTTTACTGGATGTGGCCAGTTTGGAGGATCACCAATGAGTTTATCTAAAATAATAGCAAGTGTAATGCTAATCAAATGGCCAATCATTTAAGTGATATCCTCCTATCCCTTTTATCTAAAGACTCTGTTAAGCACTTATAGACACCTTGTGCTATACACTTTCCAAGCGGCGTAATCGTACCACCAAATTCGAGATAAGTGCCTTCTTGGGTTGCAGCTACCAATATACTATCTGTTGACGTTCCTGTTGCAATCGTTCCCGTCTCTAAATCTTTTATATTTCTATCTCGCAAGACTGCTGTCTTTGCTTCCGTGGCAGTAATGACACTTTGTAAAAAGGCTTGCTCTGATAATTTCCCATTAACAAAAATCCAAATATTAATCGTTCCAGGGTTTAAGAAGGAAGAATGCTCGTTAGTCCTTGCTGCATCGACAGCATTTCCCACTCCTCCTGTTACGACAATCATGACAGAAAAATCCCCTTGCTCAACAAGCTGATACGTTGCATCCTCTGTGTAGACAGCTGTCATCATTCCCACTGTCTCTGCTGGAATAAGGCCATTTCGAAGCAAATAATCCTCCATTTCCTCTCGATAATTTTCACATCGATACGATTTATCTACATGTCGGTTCACAAAGCTTTTATACCAGCCCATTCCTGCACCAATTACACCTGAGGAAAGGGTGTAAAGCGGGAAAGGAACCTTTACCTCTACTCTTTCTGAAGTAATGGTAATAGCTTCCGTATCTATTTTGAAATCATTTCTCACTATGTTTCTAGGTACTAGCGCTATTTGGGGAGCCGGTTTGCTTGGATGAAAGGTGTTTTTCACATCTGTTTGATAGATTCTTTTCACTCTTTCTTCTTGCAATACATCAGAAGGTGGTGCGTCTACTTCTACCTTTCCATCATCTAATAAAAGCAGCCGATCACAATATAAGCCTGCCAAGTTCAAATCATGAAAAATGCAAACAATCGTTAACTCCTTTTCCCTGCTCCAATCTCTTAAGTTATCCAATAATTCCTTTTGAAAGGATAAATCTAAATGATTAGTTGGTTCATCTAATAGGAGAATTTCTGGTTCCTGTGCCAGCGCCTGGGCCAAATATACACGTTGTTTCTCGCCCCCAGACAATTCATGAATGGACTTGTCCTGAAAAGCAAAAACTCCTGTTTGCCTCATTACTTGATTAAGCACTTCTTCATCCCTATAACTCCATGATTGAAACAGCCCCGATTGATGTGCATATCTCCCCAGAGATACGATTTCTCGAACCGTATAAGAAAAAGATTCATTCGCATGCTGAGAGAGGACCGCCACTACCTTCGCTAATTCTTTCATCTTATATTGGTCAATGGGTCTACCTTTTATCTGAATCTGTCCTTCTTGCGGTGTTAAGATACCGCTGATAATTTTCATTAAAGTCGTTTTTCCGCTTCCATTAGGTCCAAGAATACCAACCATTTCTCCTTTATTCACTGCAAAAGAAATATCTTGTAAAATCTGTTTTGTTTCATATTGAAAAAAGAGACTTTGTACATTTAGCATTATTTTAAACTCCTCTTCCTTCTTCTCAGTAATAATCCAGCAAACACTGGAGCACCTACTAAAGCCGTTATGACCCCTATCGGAAGTTCCGTCGGAGAAATAATCGTTCTCGCTAATAAATCAGCTAGAATCATAAAGCCACTACCTGCAAAAAGGGACACCCCCATTAAATGTCTGTGATCAGAACCTACAATAATTCGGACAAAATGTGGAATCACAAGACCGACAAATCCGATTGTCCCAGAGACTGCAACTGCCGCACCCGTTAGCATCGAGCCAGCCAGCAAGATAATCATTTTTCTTCTTTGCACATGAATCCCTAAATGCTGTGCCCTTTCTTCTCCAAACGCTAAGGCATTTAATTCCTTTCCTTGCGAAAGAAGAAGCCCGGAACCTACTACAAAGAAAGGCAGAAGAATTTTAATATATTCCCACCCTCTCATGGAGACACTTCCTAGTAACCACCCAATAATTTGGCGAAGCTCGTTTCCTGTCAATGCAATCATAAGAGATATAAATGCACTTAAAAAAGATCCAATAATAATACCTGTTAAAATAATTGTTTCCACTCGCATCGCAGGATCCATTTTTTTTGCAAAAAAGACAACAAATAAAATCGTAATAAAGGAGAAGATCACACTCATAAATGGCAAAGTCAATCCACCAAGAAACGGAATGCTAAATTGGAAAAACAATGTGATTACCGCCCCAACAGAAGCACCAGATGAAACACCAAGTGTATAAGGGTCTGCCAATGGATTTCTTAACAATCCTTGGAAGGCTGCTCCCGCAATGGATAGGCTCGCGCCAACAAGTCCTGCTAATAGCACTCTAGGAAGGCGTATATTTTGGACTATATTTATATGCATCGGATCAACATTGTTTAATAAACTTTCCGGCCCCAAATAACTTGCTAATATTTTTATTACAGATAAAACAGGAACAGAGATTGTTCCTATGGATATTCCAATCACTATCGCAAAAAGGAGAAAAAAAGCGGCATAAAAATAAGCCGCTTTTCTTTTATTTAAAAACATCTGGGTACACCGCTTTTGCAATTGCCTCTACTCCTTCAACTAAACGAGGACCAGAACGAGTTACCATGTCAGAATCAACATCTACTATTTGCTTTTCTTTTACAGCCGTAACATCGGCCCAGCCTTTTCTCGAACTAATTTGATCAATTGGGCTTTTTTCTGAGTAAGCTCCATATGTAGTAATAATTACATCTGGATTAGCAGCAATTACTGCCTCTTGATCCACTTGAATCCAGCCCTCTTCTGAAATAATATTATTCGCATTAATAGTATCTAGCATTTCTTGCATAAATGTATTTTTACCAGTCGTAAACAAATTTGGTTCTTCGCTTACTTCTATGTAAACAGATTTTTTATCATTATCGGAAACCGCTGCTGCCTTTTCCTTGATAGCATCTAATTTTCCTTTCATATCAGCAACAAGCTGATCTGCTTCTTTTTCTGCTCCTGTAGCCTGTCCAATCATTTCCATACTTTTATAGACATCCTCAAAAGTAGACGCATCATTCACAACCACAACATCAATGCCAGCATCGCGAATTTGCTGCAATCCTTCTGCGGAATTATGGGCGCTAGATGCATGTGCTAACACTACATCTGGATTCAATGAAATTATTTTCTCTACATTAAATTCCATTCCTCCTACCTTTTCTTTTTCCGCCGCTTCTTTTGGATAGTTATCATAGTCACTAACCCCAACTAACTCCTCTCCTAGTCCCAGTGCAAATACAATCTCCGTATTACTAGGCATTAAGGAGACTAGTTTTTCTGGCTTTTCGTCAATCACTACTTCTTGAGCCAGCGCATCCTTTATGGTTACCGGAAAAGTAGACTCTTGTACCGTTGATTGCTCCTTTTTATTGTTTTCCGACTTCGTTTCTCCACATCCAGTAAGTACACCAAAAACGAGTAGTATTGCTAAAAATAAGGAATAAAACTTTCTCATCATCCATTCACCTTCCTAAATAAATATATGAAAAATAAAAAACATCTCTATTATCGTTCATAGAGATGTTGGGATGACTTTAAAAATATTTTCAAAGCGCGCTCCACACCTCCCTATCCTCGTAGGCTTATTAGGTGTATAGAAAATGGCAGGTCTCCTGACTCATGATTTTCGCAAAATGGAACCTTCCCATACATATTTCGTACAGTGGCCTCTCTCCATGTCGCAATCATTTACAGTGGCGGGACCGTGTCGGATTTTCACCAACTTCCCTTTTAAGAGTCTTTTTGAAAAAAGAGAAAGTCTTTCGACATCCCTCATGAGCATTTTACAAAAAGTCTCACCATCGTCTATCTATTTCATTTTTCTTCTTTTTTGATTATACATTCAAAGTTCGCAGAAATAAATGGCCTTTTACTGAATTTTTAAAAATGGATCTACTGGGATTGCATCGCCCCATTCAATTCCCTGCTTGGTTAAAATACAAGTATAGCTTAATAACTGAACACCAGCATAGACTGCTACCTCTAAGCTTTTTGCAAAGACTGGATCTATTGCAGCAGCACTTGTCACTATTTCCACATCTTCTCTTTGCACAATAAATAAAATAGCTGTTTTATATGTTCCTGCCTTAGCAATTGCTGTTAATTCTTGCACATGCTTTGCACCTCTTTTTGTGACCGCATCAGGAAACATCCCTATTCCATCGCTTGCTAATGTCACACTCTTCACCTCTAGGAGCAATTGATTTTTCTCCTTATCTTCCAACAAAAAATCCCATCTGGAGCCGCCATACGTATATTCTGATTTCACCCATTGATAAGCGGAAAGCTCTGCTATTATTTCATTTCTCAGCATTTTTTCAACTAACTTATTAGGATAGGTTGTATTAATAGATACAAGAAGCCCATTGGATTCGACATATACAGCCGTCCATTTCGTTTTCCTAGCAGGGTTCGTGCTTGGGAGAACATAAATCGTTACCCCTTCTATTAAAAGCTCAATTAGCCTTCCCGGATCAGCTAAATGCACCTTTTCAAGTTGCTTTGTCCCCTCATCAAAACAATGCAAAATAAACCGATTCGGCCGTTCCACAAAAGTCATTTTCTTTAACTCCGCTGGAAAATCTATAAATACTTTTTCACTCATATCATCCACCAATTAAACCTTCGTTAATTGCCACTCTCTTAATTTTTTATCAAAAATAAGCAATGCATCACTTTTTTGTTTCCTATTTTTCTCATATTCTTCGTACATATCATCCATATTATCAAAATCGCCTAAAATCCAAATCGGTATTTCCATTTTCAATCGTGTTTGGTATGCCTTATCAATTGATAGAACCATACCTTCTCGCATAAAACGTTTTAATTCTGTAGCAATCTCTCGAGGAAGAGATGGATACAACCGCTTCTTTTTAAGACCTAACAGCGCTTTTTCTAGTTTAAGCTCTGCAACTTTATTTGCAATGACATCACAAAATAATCGATAAAAAGAGTCCATGTTTTTATAATAAATTTTATTAAACCAGCCATCATCATGAGCCAAATAAGCATATTGGTTATTCAGTTGTTGAAAAAATGGCTTTCTCAACGGCTCCAGCTTATGTCCAAGGTAAAGAAGCTCCGCGATCGTTTGACCCTCTAAAACATCTAATGT